>JBBSCL010000026.1:0-13219 GCA_038250345.1 Leptolyngbyales cyanobacterium | reverse complement strand
TCATCCCAATCCGGATGGTGCTGTGCAGTGCGAAGCTTGTTACACGCCACTACCGGCTACGGCTGCTTGCCCAAATTGCGGCGCGATTGTCCAGTCAGACGCGAGCTTTTGCGGTCAGTGTGGGTCTAATCTCCGTGCCGACGGAGCTACTTCTGCATCTGTTGAACCCGACAATGCATCTTTGCCTAGTGAGGCTCCAGCGAATGTTCCAGAGCTTAGTTTTCCTGACTCGCCCATACAACAACCTTTAACATTTGTACCTAGCATTTTAGTTGAGCAGATTGAACCTCCGCCCGATCTTGCGGCGACAGTGCCGCCTGCCGCAGTTGAACCCGTTGAGGCAATTGAACCAGCGGCTACGGCGGGTGATAATCCAACGGTGGTGCCGTCAACCGAAACTAGCACTAGCACCCAACTGCAAAAACAAACTGCAAAACTGCTGCATATCCAAACTAATGCCACCGCCGAGCTGCCCCAAGGTCTGATGGTGATTCATATTGGTAAGCCGAACGATCGCATCCCGCCTGATATTGATGTGTCTGGCTTTCCCAATTCCGAAGTCGTTTCCCGGATTCATGCAGACATTCGTCTGGAAGGAGATAGTTATTACGTTGAAGATGTGGGTAGCTCCAACGGAACTTATATCAACAATTTGCCCTTAGCAATGGGTAATCGGCATCGACTGCGACCCGGCGATCGCATTGGCTTGGGTAAGGGCGATAAAGTGACATTTCTCTTCCAACTTTCGTAGATTCCTCACCAATTTGAGTTACGTTAGATGGTGGAGACTGTCTTGAACCTGCTTCAAAGATTGCTGAAAATCGTCAAATTAAACCTGGAAGTTCCATATCCTGTTCGCGATTCATTCTGGTTCGTCCTGTTGCCTTTCAGCAGAGTTTTTCGTTCTGCGGTTGCTAAAGCACCGTAGGATAGAATAATTTTCTGGCATCAGAAGCGCAATTTGCACTACAAATTTTCGGCTCTACCTGCCAGCGTGATTACCCTGACCTTGTTGCATCCCATGCAGTCCATTCCCGTTCAAAGCTGGAACTTTGAACACGAGTCCGTCGTTCGGATTGGGCGCTCCACCGATAACCATGTCATCCTATATAGCGCCGTTGTCTCTCGCCATCATGTTGAAATTCGTCAAGCGGAGACAGGCTGGGAAATTGTCAACTTAGGTGCAAATGGCACTTACCTTGAAGGACGGCGCATTACCAAAGTTCCCGTTGAAGATGGCGTGATTATTCGTCTGGCGCGATCGGGTCCCAATGTCCAAGTCCATCTTGGCGTAAAAGGTGGCGATCCGGCTGCTGCCACCCCATTGGGTGAGAAAACGGTTGGTCAGCGCACACGGCAAACCACCACTGCGGCTGCTAATGTAGAAGCGTCTGCACCCAGATCTGAGCTAACCTCAAACGCCAGCCAGCCCAAAACTGACATTGGCAACTCCACGGCTCAGAGTGCTGAGCAACGCGGAACTCATGTCCAAACAATAGTGGATGTAGAAAGTCAGGTGCTGCCCAATTCTGAGCTTAATTCTGACGATAAGCTTATTCTTTCAGACTGCTGCCAGCGCTATGTCGGAACGGAACGCCTGTTTTGCCTCGATTGTGGTAAACCGCTTAACACGTTGGGCACGATTGGTACTTACCATGTTGTGAAAGTGTTGGAGCGCGATCGCTTAGGCATTACCCAATTGGTTTGGCAGGATGGACAAACGTCGATGCTGCGGTCTCTCAACCCTGAATGGGCTAGCCATACGGAAGCACTGGAGTTGTTTGAGCAAGAAGCGGAGCAACTGCTGAAGCTTAATCATCCAATGTTGCCTCGGTTCATTGATGTTTTTATTGCAGGTGGGCAACCTTATCTGGTGATGCAACCGTTATATGGGAAGTCGTTACAGCAAGTGGTTGCTACAACGGGCACTGTTTCCTTACAGCAGGCGATCGCTTGGGTGCTTCAGGCTTGTCATGCTTTAGAGTATTTACATCAGCAAACTCCCTCAATAATCCATCAAGATATTCGCCCTGAAAATTTTCTGCGCCGCGCTTCAGTAAATTCAGAAATTGCCCTAGTCGGTCTTTACCCCTGTAGAAGCCTAAAGATGGCAATTCAGCCAGACTTTGCCGGATATTCTGCCCCAGAACAACAGCAAGGACAAGTGTTTGCTACGTCCGATTTGTATGCGCTTGCCCCAACCTTAGTTTATTTGCTCACTAGGAAACCTCCCAACACCTTCTATACCCAGCGAGAGCAAGGCTATCGGTTTTATCCAGAGTATGTGCCAGGAATTGATACTGAACTGATTCCGATTTTGCGGAAACTCACCAATCCTGCGCCGGATGAACGCTACGCCTCTGTCACAGAGTTAGTCCAAGCCCTGCAACACCTTGTGCCCATTGGGGTTTGAGTCCAAAATAGTTCTTTTTGATCAAATTTATTTAACTGAGAAATTTTGTTCAGTCGTCGAATAATTTGGGCATTCTGGTAAGATTGCCTTTTTTAGGCGACTTTATATTCAGGACATCTTGCCTGTGTCACGTCAATCCTGTCAATCGCTGATTCCAACCCTATCCGAAGGGCGTGGTGAGGCTCTGAATCTGGAGTCTAAGCTACAAGATTTGCCTTTGCATCGATTTGAAATTGAGCTAGGGCATTTAGGATCGCAACTCGCACAGGTTTTTGAGCAGCATCCGTTCCTACCGGGCGCAATTTTGGTGAATCAAGGCAACTATGTAGGAATGTTGTCGCGGCGGCGATTATTGGAATATTTGCTCCGCCCTCATGGACTTGATATTTTTTTGGCAGAGCCGCTTCAGGTTTTGTACAGCTATGCCCGATGTGATCTCTTGCTGCTGCCGGGGAATACGCCGATTTTGGTTGCGGCTCAGCAGGCTTTGCGGCGATCGCCCGATCTCTTGGCTGAACCCGTCATCGTTCAAGATGCTCAAACGTACTATCTATTAGACATTCATGAACTTAATATTGCCCACTGGCAAATTCGCGGCATCGAAACCCAAGTGCGCTATGAACGCATCCAGGCGCAGATGATTCAGAATAATAAAATGGCAAGTTTAGGGCGACTGGTAGATGGGGTTGCCCACGAAATTCTTGATCCAGTCAGCTTTATTTGGGGCAATCTCAGCCATATTGCTAGCTATAGCGACGATTTGTTAACCTTGCTGGACGCTTATGAGCAGCATTTACCCGGAACTCTAGCAGAAATTGAGCGGCTAAAAACAGAACTGGATATTGATTACTCGCGCCAAGATCTACCAAGAGCGATCGCAAGTGTCAAAACAGGCGCAGAACGCTTGTCTAAACTGGCATCCAGCCTACAAAACTTCTGCCATATTGATGAGGTCTATCCGAAACCTGTCGATTTGCATGAGGCGATCGACGGTATTTTGTTGCTGCTCAAAAGTCGCCTAACCAACGAGATTCAAGTGATTCGTCAGTATGGGAAATTGCCGCCCGTGTTGTGCTTTCCTGGGCATTTGCAGCAGGTTTTCATGAATATCTTAAGCCGCTGTTTAGATAGTTTGTTGAATCAGGCAATTAGCCAAGAACTGGATCAAGAGTTTCGATCGCGCCATGCTGCCCAAAACCCTGCCGTTTCTGTCAAACCCACAATTCATATTACGACGCAAGTTTGCTCCTTGGCGATGGGCGATCGCGCACCTGCCCGGTGGGTATTAATTTGCATCGGCGACAATGGATCTGGCTTATCGGCTGAAGCGCAACAAGAAATTTTAGAATCATTTTCCGTTAAAAAACGGGCAGAAAAAGAAACCAGCCTTGCCGTCAGCTATCAAATTGTCACCGCTAAGCATGGCGGCAAATTGTGGGTGCGATCGCGGGGGGCAACCTTGGGTGAATCCTGTACCAAAAACTCAGATGCCTCGCACCTAGACGATTCTCCCTCAGATACTCCAACCCATATCATCGGCACCGAGTTCGAGATTCTGTTACCTCTTTCATAGCCTTTAGCTTGCTCTCTTGTTTCTTCTTCCTTCCTTTTTCTCTCTTCTTCCTTCCTTTTTCGCTCTTCTTTCTTCTCTCTTCTCTCTTAAAATACCAAAGTCATCAATTTCGAGGTATTTAGCTATGACAGACCCAATCCCAGTGTTAGTAAATGGTGCGGCGGGCAAAATGGGTCGTGAAGTGGTGAAAGCGATCGCCCAAGCGGAAGACATGACTCTAATGGGAGCCGTCGATCGCAGTATTGAATATCTGGGTCAGGATGCTGGGGAACTGGCAGGCTGTGGCACGTTGGAAGTCCCCATCACTACTGATTTTCAACCGATGCTGGCGTTTGTTTCTCAAGAAAAACAGCCTGCTGTCATGGTCGATTTTACCCATCCCGACTCGGTGTATGAAAATATTCGGATTGCGATCGCCTATGGAGTACGCCCGGTGGTGGGCACCACTGGACTCAGCCCTGCTCAAATTGCTAACCTGACTGAGTTTGCAGATAAAGCCAGCATGGGCTGTCTGCTGGTTCCTAATTTCTCTATTGGCATGGTCTTGTTGCAACAAGCTGCCATTCAAGCTTCTCAACATTTTGACCATGTGGAGATTATTGAGCTACACCACAATCAAAAAGCGGATGCTCCCAGCGGGACGGCGCTGCAAACGGCTGAACTGTTAGGAGAACTAGGCAAGCCCTTCAATCCGCCTAGTGTGGAAGAAACGGAAAAATTGCCGGGTGCGCGGGGCAGCCTCACAGAAGCAGGCATTCGGATTCACAGCATTCGTCTACCTGGATTGATCGCTCACCAAGAAGTCATTTTTGGGGCACCAGGTCAACTGTATACGCTGCGGCATGATACGAGCGATCGCGCTTGCTATATGCCGGGGGTTCTGCTGGCAATCCGCAAAGTGATGCAGTTGAAATCGTTGGTTTATGGCTTAGAGAAAATTTTGTAAAGCTAGCGTCCAGCTTACCTTGCGAGGCAGCAAACCTCTGGCTGTGATTTTGATCAACTGATTTACTTTGGTTCATCACCGCGATCGCGTTAGCAAAAACGCATAATCAGCGATGACAAGCAAAAATATCTTCGTGAAGTCGCAGCCCAGACTCAAGGCATTAAAAGAAAATCGCCTGACCCTTAAAAGCCCCCAGGGTCAGGCTGTCTACCTGTAAGTACGCTTTTCTAACTGAAAAAGCTAAGCCAACATAGTTGCCCCCTAGTTGTTTAGCTCTTCCGAATCACGTTCCTCAGATGTATTCTAATTTTGCAGTATTTTTGTTCCAAATCCATCCGCATAGTCCCTCATGTTTTACTTGAATTGGCTCTGAAGCAAGCTAGGTTTTTTGCGTAGATTTACTTTAGAGTGTTCTACGCACATTTATAGTCCTAAAAATTGCCGATATACTTTATGGTCGCTTCACTAATCGCTCCGCACTCTGATCTCCTCTAGGCAAGCCGACAAGTGTTAGGCTCGTAGCAGTTATTCGAGTAGTTTGACCTGTCTTATGTTAGTTCCACTAACCCGCAAAACTTTTGAAAGCCTAATTCCACCGATCGCGACAGGCGGGCAATATGCCTATTTTTGGGGTAAGCCGCGCGATGCGTTGCGACGAGTGTTGATCTCAGTGGTTGGCATTTTCGCGATCGTGCTAATTCGGTCACTATTCCTTGATGTCATCCCCGATGGCATTTTATTATTTGTGGGTTTAAGCGTTGGGCTGTATTGGATTTGGGGACCGATTTGGTGGGCAAGCCTCCGCAATTGGGAATATCGCCGATATGGCTATGCGGGCTTTTGGCAGGGCAGAGTAACCGATATATTTTTGACGGAAGAACTGATTGGTACGGAAGAAAATGTTAATAATCGCGGTGAGTTAGTGGTGGTGGAGAACCGGGAGCGCTGTTTGAATTTAGAAGTGGGCGATGAAACAGGCTTCACAGCTCAATTGCGCGTTCCACTAAAGCGCTATCATCGCGCGATCGACCTTGGTGATGTTGCGGAAATGCTAGTGCTGTCAAATCGGGGTGATTTAGGACGCATTGCTCAAACATCAGACATTTACATTCCAGATCATAATCTTTGGGTGAGTGACTATCCCTATTTGCAGCAGGATGCTTTTATAGATGTCAGTCGTAGGCTAAGCACTCAATATCCTGATGCGGCAGACTCAGTGGAACCTCAGCCTACGCGCCGTAAACGAACTCCAAAAGGCGATACTTCTAAAAGCGCAGCATTGACACGTAGACAATCTAATGATGAACCAGATACCCGTAGACGCAGCACTCAAAATGTAGATTCTGATTACCAGCCAGCAGCATCGCCTCGGAAACGGCGATCGCGTCGTCTTGCAAATGACGATTGATGGAATGTATTCGTTAAACGCCTACTTGCTCCTGCCCGTAAGCTTGCCATGCTAAATCGACTAAGCCATTCACAATAGCAGCCGCTACAACTGAACTGCCCTTGCGTCCGGCGATGGTGATGTAGGGGACTAGCGAGTCTGCTAATCGTTCTTTTGCCACGTCTGCCCCGACAAAACCAGCCGGAGTGCCAATTACAAGCGCGGGTCGGATATCTTCGGTTTCAATCAGGTCGGCGATCGCGGTTAGCGCTGTCTGCGATTGCCCAATCACATATACTCCTTCGGGATAACGCCGCGCCAAGGTTTCAATGCCCCAAGCCGCGCGAGTTTTCTCCTTTTGAGGACGAGTCAAGGCATCCATGCTGCAATAGACGGGGTTGGCGAAAGTATGCTGAATCGTAGCCGCGATCGCCACCTGCACCATTGGCACATCCACCACAATGGTCGTTCGAGCCGCTAGCGCCGCTGCCCCAGACTGTAGCGCCGCATCTGAAAATCGAATCAGCGATTGATAGTCAAAATCTGCCGTGGCGTAGATCACCCGACGGACAATTTCGTATTCCGCCGGCGAAAATGTATGCTCTTCGACTTCTCGATCAATCAACGCTAAACTCTGCGCGTCCGTTACGTGCCATTCCATGTCTTTGCCCTTAGACTTCCCTGTCAATCGGCAAAATGCCGCAGGAGACTAGCAATAGAATAGGCGATTATGTTTCAGATGGGGAGGAACGATTCAATGTTGGGGCTAGAAATGCCACCAGTGCGCCGATCAAAAAGCCTGCCACATTGCGGAATAGAGGCAACCAATCGGATGTGCGCGTCACGACCGGACCAATGCCAAAGGCAATAAACAAAATGCCCCACAGCGGCGAAAAAATTAGCGCCCACTGCCAGGAAAAAACTTGCCCTTCCTTGCGGGGGTGTGCGGCAAAACCGCAGATGACTCCACCCAGAATGGAGGTAATTAGGGTTAAAATCCATTGCTCCCTAGGTAAACCTGGAACTACTTGACAGCCACCCTGCACAAGGCAAGTTTTAATAGAATTAATCGCACCCAAAATTGCTTGATCTTCACCATTCTCACGAACATAGAATTGATTGCCAAAGCGGGTTTGCAGTTCAATCCAAAATACGCGCGGCATCAATGGGTAAAAATCGTCTCCAACGCTGAAGTTCAAAATATTACCGCCTCTAGGGTCAGCAACCAGCAGGACGCTGTGGTCGTCCAAACCCCAATACTTTTTCACTGCCATTCCAGGAGTGCGATCGAACTGAGTCAAAACCTTCAGTTTCCATCCGGTCGTTTGTTGAAACTGAGCTAGATCTTCTGCCAAAGTAGCTTCTTGATCGCTATTCAAAAACTTGGCTAAATCAATTACAGCAGTATCGGTTTTTGGCAACAAATCAGGATTATTAAATGCGTAGGCAGCAGAACTGGCGAACAGCCCAATCGGGTTAAGCCATACCGAAAAGGCAAGTAAGCAACCGAATAAATTAACCAGACATTTCTGAGAGAAGCGATGATGAGATTGCATCCCTGTATTCAGTTCAGATTGAGCCATGGGTAACGCTGGGATGAGCAGTGAGGAAAGCATCCAAAAAAGTTCAACGAAGAAAATTGCTTAACACTTGTTAATCATATTCTAATATTAAGGATGTCGGGCGATCGCCGTCAATGTTAGTTATCCTGAAAACAGGATGCTTCGCAAAACTTTGCATCTTGTTTACGGCTTCCTAGGCTGATCCGGCACGGAATTTATGAAATGTACTATTAACCGTCGCGCCCAGTTTTCTGCTAGCCATCGCTATTGGCTGCCAGAATTTAGCGAGGCAGAAAACCTGACCAGCTTTGGTGCCTGCGCCCGTTTTCCTGGGCATGGTCACAACTATGTTTTGTTTGTCTCAATGCTGGGCGACTTGGATGATTACGGCATGGTGCTAAATCTCTCGGACGTAAAACAGATCATCAAACGCGAGATTACTAGCCAACTTGATTTTTCTTATTTAAATGATGCCTGGGAAGAGTTTGGGCAAACGCTGCCGACGACTGAAAATATGGCGCGGGTGATTTGGCAACGACTTGCGCCCCATCTTCCGCTTGTCCGCATTCAGCTATTTGAACATCCCGAACTTTGGGCAGACTATTATGGAGACGATATGGAAGCCTACCTGACTGTTAGTACTCATTTCAGCGCTGCTCATCGGCTTGCTCGACCTGATCTTACTTTTGAAGAGAACAGCGAAATTTATGGCAAGTGTGCCCGACCCAATGGACATGGACACAATTACCACTTGGAAGTGACAATTAAAGGAACCATCGATCCGCGTACGGGGATGATTGCCGATCTAGTTAATTTTCAAGCTGCGATCGACACCTATGTAGTAGAGCCTTTTGATCACACCTTTTTAAATAAAGACGTTGCCTACTTTGCAAATGTGGTGCCAACTGCTGAAAACATCGCCATCCATATTCGTGATTTGCTGCAAGCACCCATTCAGCAAATTGGCGCTCAATTGTATAAGGTAAAGCTGATTGAAAGCCCTAACAATTCCTGCGAAGTCTATTGTGCAGAACCACAGGAATCTCGGCGATCGCTGCACAGGCAAGCATCTGCGTTAGTTCAGGTTTAACTACGGTTTATCAAAGAAGATTCTTTAAGAGACGCTGAATTCAGCGTCCTTTTTACTTTAAATTTTCTTAGTAGACTTTGAATTTAGCTATAGGTATTGCTTGATTGCAGAGTCTGCCTTAGACTTGTCACCTTAATAGCGCTTGAGAAGCTAACTCCAGGAAGATAGTTTTTTCTTTTTATCTAGATTTTCATTGAGAAGCTTGTGAACCTACGTCACCTGATTCCGTTTTTTGATACCACTGCCCAAGATTGGTCTGTAGAAGCGCGATCGCTTCGCTGGCTAACTTTTCTCTGGCTATTTATTGGCTTAGCCATGGTGTTTTCTGCTGCCTATGCCGTTGCGGATGCCGAACAGGGAGATGGACTGTATTACTTTAAACTCCAAGTTGTTTGGGTTCTCATTGGCTTAGTTGGCTTTAATCTCTTGGTTCATACCCCGATTCGCTTCATTCTTGGGGTTGCTGATTGGGGATTGCTGATCGTCTTGGGGCTAATCCTGGTGACGTTGATTCCAGGGGTTGGCATTATCGTCAATGGCTCCTCTCGCTGGTTATTCATTGGTCCGTTTCCCTTGCAGCCGTCGGAGTTAATCAAGCCTTTTCTAGTACTACAGAGTGCGCGAATCTTTTCTCAGTGGGATCGGTTGCGCTGGTCTGTTCGCATCGCTTGGCTAGGAATTTTCTTGGTAGTCGTGGCAGGCGTATTGCTTCAGCCCAATTTAAGTACGGCGGCACTGTGCGGCATGATGCTATGGCTAATTGCTTTGGGTGCAGGTTTGCCCTACATTCAATTGGGAGGGACGGCGCTTGCTGGCTTGCTGATTGCGGCGTTGAGTGTAAGTTTTCGTTCCTATCAGTTGCAGCGAATTCTTTCCTTTTTAAATCCTTGGGTTGATCCTCATGGGAATGGCTATCAGTTAATTCAAAGTATTTTGGCGGTGGCTTCGGGTGGTGTCTGGGGAACTGGATTTGGTCTGTCTCAGCAAAAATTGTTCTATCTTCCCATTCAATATACCGATTTTATTTTTGCGGTTTTTGCTGAAGAGTTTGGCTTTTTGGGCTGCGTAATGCTGCTGTTGATGCTGGCAGCGTATGCCACGCTGGCGTTGAGGGTGGCGCTGAAGGCGAGCAGTCCAGTTCATCGTTTAGTGGCGATCGGGATTATGGTGCTATTGATTGGGCAATCACTGTTGAATATTGGGGTGGCAACGGGTGTGTTGCCTACAACAGGGCTACCCTTTCCCTTGCTCAGCTATGGTGGCAGTTCAATGATCTCTAGCTTGATTGCCGCAGGTTTGCTGGTTCGGGTAGCGCGGGAAGGCGGCGAAGCGAAAGTGGTGCGCTTGGATGACCATCGTCATAACCGCAAGCCTGTTTCTCTAAAGCCACAATCGCCCCGCGTTCCTAGAATTCCTCGTCGTGCAACTTAATGCTTTCGTTACGGAGCGTTAAGCCGATTAAGATAAAGAGGTATTAAATAGGCGCTGGCATAAAGCGCGATCGCGACAGAAAGAATGTTTGAAGCCTTCCAAACCCAACTTTATCAACTGGCTCAGTTTGCCAACACGCTTGTATCGACTCAACTTGCTCATCTCACTCCAGTGAGTGTAGGAATCATTTTTTTGGCAGGCTTATTGACTAGCCTCACACCCTGTATGCTCTCCATGCTGCCCATTACCATTGGCTACATTGGTGGCTACGAAGCTAAAACCCGCCTGCAAGCAGCAGTGCAATCGACCTGGTTTGCCTTGGGATTGGCAACTACCTTGGCGGGATTAGGCGTTGTGGCTGCCGTGGTCGGTAAAATTTACGGACAAATTGGCTTGGGTTTGCCGATTGTGGTCAGCGCGATCGCGATTCTGATGGGCTTAAATCTGCTGGAAGCGCTGCCTTTTAGGTTGCCATCATGGGGCGGAATGGATTGGTTTTCGCAAGAATTGCCAACTAGTGCAAAATCTTATTTGATTGGGGTGACATTCGGTTTGGTTGCCTCTCCTTGCAGTACGCCCGTTTTAGCCACTCTGCTTGCCTGGATTTCCACTACAAAAGATCCAGTCTTAGGCAGTCTGCTGCTGCTAGCCTATACGGCGGGTTACGTGACTCCACTGGTTTTGGCAGGAACGTTTACTGCCTCGATTAAAAAGCTGTTGGAACTGCGCCGCTGGTCGGGATGGATTACGCCAGCTAGTGGTCTTTTGCTCGTTATTTTTGGGGTGTTCTCGCTGGTATTTAGAGCAACCAGTTTTTAGATTTTAGGTTAATGCTTCATGAGGAATGGGGCAATTGTTTAAAGGCAATAGGGCAATGACTGCAAAAGATACCTTTTTATCAAAATTTTCTACGCTTAGTGCCGCTCCTCGAACTTTTTTTAAGCGAGAACTGGTGCCGTTTTTGGCAGATCTGAGGTTGGCGATCGCTCTACTCTTGCTCATTGCCCTATTCAGCATTTCTGGCACGGTTGTAGAACAGGGGCAACCGATCGCGTTTTACCAGGCAAACTATCCTGAACAGCCTGCCCTATTTGGGTTTCTCACCTGGAAAGTGCTGCTGACGTTGGGGCTTGACCATGTGTATCGCACCTGGTGGTTTCTCGGTTTATTGATTCTGTTTGGGTCTAGCTTGACTGCCTGCACCTTCAAACGGCAAATCCCCTCCCTACGATGGTTTTCTCGCACCTGGAATTTTTATACGCAGCCACGCCAGTTCGAGAAATTTGCCCTGAGTGCCACGTTAGATCAGCGATCGCTGGATGATTTAGCGCCACTTTTAGCAAACCGCCGCTATCGTATCTTTCGCCAAGGCGATTCTCTCTATGCACACAAAGGGCTGATTGGGCGAATCGGTCCTATTGTCGTTCATGTTGGCATCTTAGTGATTTTGCTAGGTGGCATTCTAGGTGCCCTGACTGGATTCATTGCTCAGGAAATGATTCCCAGCGGCAACACGTTTCAAGTTCAAAACATTACGGATGCTGGACCGTGGGCAACGCCTCAAATTCCCAAAGACTGGTCGGTTAAAGTGAATCGCTTCTGGATCGACTACACGCCCGAAGGCAGCATCGACCAGTTTTACTCCGATATGTCAGTGTTGGATAGCACTGGTAAAGAAGTGAAGCGGAAAACCATCCATGTGAACGAACCGCTGACTTACAAGGGGGTGACGTTGTATCAGGCATCTTGGTCGATCGCAGCCGTGCGGGTGCGTCTCAACAACAGTCCTATTTTTCAACTGCCGATGGCGCAATTGGATACGGGTGGCAAGGGACAGCTTTGGGGCACTTGGATTCCCACAAAGCCAGACTTGAGTGAGGGCGTTTCGCTGATTGCCAAGGATCTCCAAGGCACTTTGATTATCTATGGCAACGATGGCAAGCTAATTTCTACGGCGCGATCGGGCATGGGCACTGAAGTGAATGGAGTCACTTTAAAGATCCTGGAATTGGTCGGCAGCACGGGGCTGCAAATTAAAGCCGATCCTGGAATTCCCCTGGTCTATGCCGGGTTTGCTTTGTTAATGGCGGGTGTAATGATGAGCTACGTCTCCCATTCGCAAATTTGGGCATTGCAAACAGGCGGAGAATGCTATGTGGGCGGCACAACCAACCGCGCCCAAGTCACGTTTGAACGAGAAGTGATTGGCATTTTGGATCAATTAGAGCAGACCGATGAACCTGCTTTGAGCTTGGTATCTTGATTGTTGTAACGAACGAATGATGATTCAAAGCATTTATACAGACGGTGCATGTAGTGGCAATCCGGGACCAGGCGGCTGGGGGGTAGTAGTTTATTTCAGCGATGGCTCCCGTCATGAACTGGGTGGGGCAGATCGGCAAACCACCAATAACCGCATGGAAATGCAAGCCGCGATCGCGGCACTCAATTTTCTCACCGAACACTCCACGGATGCGATCGAACTGTATACCGATAGTGAATACGTCAGAAAAGGCATTACCGAGTGGATCACAGGTTGGAAGAAAAAAGGCTGGAAAACCTCCACGGGTAAAGATGTGGTCAACAAAGACCTATGGCAGGAATTGGATCTTTTAAATTCAAAACAGGTGCAATGGCGTTACGTGCGCGCCCATGCTGGCAACGAAGGGAATGAAAGATGCGACGCGATCGCCCGTGCCTTTAGCCTTGGCAAAAATCCTCAGCTAGTTCAAGTTCAAACGAGTCAAACAATAAATCCTGACAAACTCGAATCTCTAACTATAAAAACTTCTCTCAAATCGGTTGAAACTGAGCCAG
>JBBSCL010000025.1:0-13476 GCA_038250345.1 Leptolyngbyales cyanobacterium | reverse complement strand
GATTCAGAAGCGAACAACTCGTTAGCGCATTAATTTTCAGCCCATTGAACTTGAAGGAGACTATTCAATATGGCAATGCAGCACGAAGCACTGTTTGAGGCACCCGCTTCCCATGAGGCTTCACAATATAGCAATCCCTACAGCAACCCTGAGTTTGAGAACGAGTGGGAAGCTTCCAATATGGAGTTGCAGAACGAGTGGGAGACGAATCAGTACAGCAATCCAGAGTTTGAGAATGAGTGGGAAACCTCCAATCCCTACAGCAACCCAGAGTTTGAGAATGAGTGGGAAACCTCCAATCCCTACAGCAACCCAGAGTTTGAGAATGAGTGGGAGACGAATCAGTACAGCAACCCCGAGTTGCAGGAGTGGGAGACGACCCAGTACAGCAACCCCGAGTTAGCCCAGGAAGGAGAGTTTTTCTTTAAGAATGCGTTCCGCAAGCTTGGACGCTTTGCTAAAGGAGCGGCAAAAACATTGGGTGGTTTTGCAAAGAAACTTGCACCCATGGCTATTGGAGCTTTGGGTAGTATGATTCCAGGTGCAGGAGTGATCGTTGGACCTCTGGCAGGAAAGCTGGCATCCACACTGATACGGGAAGCCGAGATGGAAGTGGCACAAATGGAAGCCTCCTTCTTTGGCACCAACGAAGCTGAAGCCGAAGTTGCCAACAATGAAGTGGCTTACGAAGCAGCCCTCACGGAATTTTTGGCAGCTCAGGCAGCAGAGTCTAACACGGAAGGCGAAGCTGAAGCCGCGATCGCGGCGACCCTCCCTATCACCATCAGCATCATGGGCGGCAAGCGAGCACTGCGTTCGGTGATGCCTGCCATGACTCAAGCCACAGGAAAGCTCACGGAAGTACTTAGCCAGCAAGGTCCTGCTGGAAAACAGTTGCTCCGAACCATTCCCACGATTCAGCGCCAAGCCGTTGCCACCCTCAAAGCTGCCGCCCGCTCCGGTCAGCCGATTAACAGCGCCACTGCTGTAAAAGCTTTGGCAGCCGCAACAAACAATGTTCTCAGCAATCCCCAAACCGTCGAGAAAGCGGTAGTACGCAATGCCGTACTGCGCCAACGTACTGCCCCACCTAATCCCCGCCGCGCCGCCGCCAGCTCAGCTACAGCACCCTGTCCAAACTGTGGTAAGGCAAGACGTTAGGCGCATGGGTAGGGTGCGTTAGCGTAGCGCACCCATCAAGTGGCGAAGGGGCTGATCAAGCAAAGGAAGCAGAATGATGACAAATTTAGCGTCACCAATGGCAAACCAAAATGGGCAAAAAGCGGCAACAATTTCTGCACCCCAACCAGCCGCCAATCAACCCGCCAACCAACCCACTGCCGCCCGTGCATCCACCAACCTGCAAGGGGCGGCAACCCACCATGAACAGCGCTTGTTAGACAACTGGGTGAATATTCAGGCAATTAACTTGTGTCGTCATGCCAAGTCGTTGCGTCCTTTCACCAGGGATGAGTTTGGCACGGGTCCGATGGCTCCCAGTGAAGGACACATTGAAGCGGTGAATCGATTAATTGACAAGTTTCGGACGCAGTTAATTGAGAAAGCCCGTTGGGTGGATGCAGCAGCGCAGGCAGCCCGACGAGAACCAACAAGCGATCGCCTCCACTTGTTGCTAGAGCGTAAACAAAAGGTAGGCGATCAGGTGCAATATCTAGAGGGCATTTGGGATTTCTACTTTGATATGTTTGTGCAACGGCTGTCGGCATTTGGGGAGCGGTTACGGGCAATCGACCGCATCGCGATCGGCTGCTACGAGAAAGTGTATGTCGGCTTAGGCACGGCAAAACCTACCCCTAGCCTGCTGCCGTTTAGCTATGCTGACAGCGGGTTCAGTCCCTACACCATTCGTCGCAGTGTGCCCATGCAAAAGCTGCGGCACAATCCGAATCTGTTTCCGCTAATTGTGATTCCGCAGCATCGGTTAGACAACGTGTGGGCGCTGTCGAGTGTGCTGCACGAAGTCTCTCACAATCTCCAGGCAGATTTAGGATTGTGGGAAGTGATGCCTGCCCATATTTATCAGCGGCTCACGACCGATGGTAAAATTTCACCCGAAATTGCTAAAGTCTGGGCACAGTGGCACAAGGAGATGATGGCGGATATGTTTGCCCTGGTGTTGGGGGGGCCGGCTGCTGTTGAGTCTTTAATGGATGTGGTGGGGCGATCGCCTGCCAGCGCGATGTTGTTTAGTCCGATGTCTGCCCATCCTACGCCTTACCTGCGGGTGCTGATTAACCTGATTCTACTCAAGCGTTTGGGACTCAAACAAATGGCAACCGATTTAACCCGAGTCTGGCAGCGGCTTTATCCCCGCGTTTCGGCAACCGACATTCCTCCCCAGTTTATGAAAACCTTCTACCCGGCTGCCGAACTGGCAGTGGATACGATGGTTTTCCAACCCTATCAGCAGCTTGGCAATAAATCGATGGCGCAAGTCGTTGATTTTGGTCCCACTCAGTTAGATTTGATTCAGCAGGCAGGGCAACGCCTGGCAAAAGGGGAAGACCCTGGCACCATTCCAGTGCGGTTGATGATCAGTGCTGCCCGGTTTGCGCTCGATCGCCAGTTAGCAAAACCCCAAACGATTACCGACAACTTTTACCGCATTTTAGGGAGACGATAATTCCCTTCCTTTCCTTTCTTGAAATGAGGATCACAATAATGGCATTTCCTTTTCCCATCACATCGGGTTCATTTGATCCGACAGCGTTGAATCTGCAAAGGTTGCGTCAGGCGTTCATTGACAACTTTCTGTTTGCTCAACCGCAATTTCTCAATGGTAACAGTAATCGCATCTCTGAACAACTCTCGCAAATTGCCCGTGTTTTAGGTCGTTCCGCTGGTAACGAACCCACAATCTACGACAATGGCACTTCACGCTCTAGCGTTACCAGCAGCGCCAATGCTCTTACCCTGCAAGTAGAGCGAGCACTGACTCAAGTGCTAGGACGTGCGCCCGGTCGCGGCACCGATGGGTTCATCAGCGCTCTTAACAGTGCCTTTCCCACTGGTACCGATGGACGCGTGACGACAGCCCCTGCCCGCAGTGTCGTTTCGCTTTATAGCCCAGACGCAGGCGGTTTAGCCGGACAGTTAGCGGTCGAGCAAGCCAATCTCTACCGTCAAGCGTCAATTATTGGCAACGACGCGCTCAAAGTACTGGATGGGTTGCAACCATTTAATCCAACGGCAGATATTGATGCGGTGGAAGCAGTGAGAGCCTTGATTCGTTCTCAGATCCGCAGCCTGATCGATGAGTTTGGAAGGCTGGATGAACCGCGTAAAGAGCGTGTTGACGGCTTTTTTAGCACACTTCTCGTTTTGGCTCCGCTCAATAATGGTATAAGTGAACGCCGAGTGCTCGGAGGCTCACTGGTTCGCTTAGGTGCAGTTGCCCATCTGATCAATCGTCCTGAGGAGGGTGAGTCCAGGAACGGATCGATCGTGCCCGTCACAGCAGAAGATGAGACCCAAGTCGCAGGCTATGAGTTACTCATTAACTACGTCAAAACATTGCAGGATATTTGGCAGCGCTACGTACTGACGACCGTGAGCGAAACGGAAGTGACCGGGCGCTACAGCGAGCGGCTTTCTCGCACCAGCATCATGCTGCCTGTGATTTCTGATAGCAATGCGAGTTTGATGGCAGCCATGGATTCTGTCGGCTTTACTAAGAGTGAGCGGCGATCAGATGCGGCGCTGTTCACCATGCTGGAATCTCCAGGTGAAGTCACCCTCGCAACCCCAAGTATCAACAATCTACCAGATTTGACGATCACCACGACGATCGCGCTACCCGATATGACCGTGAATGATTTTGATGAATGGGTAGAGCGCTATACCAGTCTGGAAGCCCCTTCCCTTCTATCAACCTCAGGGCAGTTTGGCCTAGATTTTGTAACCGATCAAGCCGATACCCTGTTCTGGACAATTGCCGCAGTACTCTCTGCCATCACTCTAGATTCGAGTAATACCGAGGAGCGTAGTAATCCTAATACTCCCAACAATATCCGGCGGCGCAATCAATTGAAACTGTTAGGCAAAGTGTTGTCGTTTGAGCGTGTGCAACAAACCTTGAGTGAACTGGTCTTTCAACTCGATACGCTGGCTGACTTGGGGGTTGGTAGCACCTCATCAGGGATTTGATTTACGCCCCAAACTGCCCCTAAAGCTCTGTAGAGACTTGAGATAAGGAAGAGGAAATAACCATGCCTAAGACTCGTGACTATGACCAGCGCAACGATCGCGTTGCCGCATTGCTACAAAACACCATTCAACAACTCGGACCCGAACTGGCTGCCAATCCCCAAATGGCGGAAGTGCTCAACCGGATGGTGGACGATCAGATCCGCAAATTTGATGAATCCCAAAATGGTAAGGGTATGCCTGCCGATGGCGGACTCTCTGACCTGATTGGGCTGGGCAAAGATTCGCCAAAAGATTTAGGCGATGCTCAAGTTTCGGGCGGCGTGGTGGATTATGACGACTCAGTGACGAGCGATCGCCTCCTCGCCGCTGCCGACCTTTACTATCTCTACGCCCACGAACGACTCGGCGTGTTCCGCGTCATCAACAAGCTGGAAGAGCTATTCCGCGCTGGCACCCTACGGATTTCTAGCGGTGAGGGCGCTTACGGCTTGTATCGGTTCGACAAGCACAATATTTTGCGCTATCACCAGCGCGATCGCATGCGGGCATACAGTCGGGTGTTTGGCTATGCTCGCGATCCGGGTCCTGGTGCTCGCCCCAACCTGCCCTTTCATGGGTTGTTCAGCCACTTTATTGGTGAAACTGCCAAGTACTGGCGCGATAAGCGGATCAGTGAAGTGATTCGGGAAAAAGCGACTGATCCAACCTTTGGCTCCGTTGCGATCGTTCGTCGCGCTGGGTTAGACCTGCGGAATAACCTGAAGAACTCTGCCTATGGTTACATCAACGTGCTGCGGGTAGAAACCAGTCAGGCACTCGCCGAAGCCTTCAAAGTGCTAGAAGCCCCGGATGTAAGGTCGCAATTTGGTGCCGATAATGCCTGGGAGTTGATCGAACTGGTGCTATGGCAATACTTTCACGAATCCGTCCACGCCAGCACCATGAACCGTCTGGCTGTCACCGGACGAGACATCCTTCGCTGGCTGGCAGAACCATTTGTGCTGCAAAAGAACCGTACTGACTTTGAGACGCTGCTGTATCGCATCGCCGAAGCCTCGGAAGAGTGGATCTCCAGCGAGGAAGGCATGCGGATTAGCCGTCCAACTCCGCCACCCCGCCAAGTCTATATGCAGGGACCACCTCCTAGTGGTGCGAGAAGAGATCCAGTGTTTGGGCGATCGAACGGGCTGATGCCTGCACCAAGGGTTGTGGGATAGGGATTTATGAATTCTCTGCCTCCTATTTCCACTGGAGGCTAGCTCTCAATTTTGAATAATAGAGGATTTTGAAGATGAACAGACAAAACCAGTGGTTGTTTGAGGCACCATTTGTCAACTTAACTCCATCCTCCGTGTCCAACAAACCAATGCTGCGGCGAGGTAGCAGGGGCACTGCCGTCGTAGAATTGCAAAATTTGTTGACTCAAAAAGGTTTTCGGCTGCAAGCAGATGGAATTTTTGGTTCCAATACTGATGCTGCCGTGCGGAACTTCCAGCGCAGTCGAGGCTTGGGCATTGATGGCATCGTCGAACCAAATACTTGGGCAGCGTTACTAGGCGGTAGTCGAACACCAGTTGCATCGCCCCGACCAACTTACCCCCCGTATCCAAGTACGACACTAGGTAATGTAGAACAGCAACTGCGCTCTCAGATTGCTGCCGGAAAAATTATCTTTGACAACAATAGCGTTACACTCATTGGAATGTTGTTCAAAGAGAATAGCGGCACCAAAGTAACGGATAAATTACAGAAACTCGTGCTAGAGCTTTCAAAACTCGCGAACACCCAGATCCGTATCAGTGATCTCGTTCGTTTTCCACCTTTTCCACGTGGCTACAGCTACCATAATTTTGGAAGAGCGGTTGATATCGGCAATGAAGAAATCGCTAGCGATTTTTTGCCTCAGATTGCCACCGAGGCTAAAGTTGCTGAACTCGAAATTGATGAGATAATCTTTGACGGAGCAAAGATTGGTGAACCACGCAATAAATTTAACTTCAAGTCTGGTCGTCGGTATACCTCCCATAGCAATGACACGCTAAACGAGCATCGAAATCATATTCATTTTTCAGTCAAAGCTTAACCGTAGGTTGAGTTAACTCAGGAAGCCCTAATCTTAACAAATAGCGCCCGTTGTCTAGGAAAAGAGCGATCGCCCTCCTCAAACCACTCAATCCTTAAGGTGTGATCGCCCCTCTCAAACACCTCAATTACCAACGTGCGATCGCTTTGAACGAAAGAACAGCGATCGCCGCCGTCAATCCCTCAAAGACCAAACTGCGATCGCCCAATCACCTGAAAAGACCTGTGAAAATTTGGGCGATCGGTGGGAATGTAAACAACTCTGTAAGCATGAAAACCTTAAAAAAAGTTGATGCTCAAGGTAAGTTAACCAACGCCCCACCCAACTGGTTTGTTGTCATTAAAAATTTGCTTTAACCAATACCTCCTTCCAGTGGGGCGAGACGAGATCCTGTGGTGGGGCGATCAGACGGGCTGATGCCTGCACCAAGGGTTGTTGGATAGAGCATTCGTATCCAAAAAAAGGAGAGGTAAACCATGAAAATCGCAAATTCGTGGCTGTTTGAAACACCCATTGCTTCTCAAGTAGCAATTCCAGAGCTTGAAGATGAGCTGGAGTGGCATTCGGTTCAAGAGGTCTACGAAGGGGATCAGGGACTTGTCAACCGAATTGAAGATCGAACCGCATTTGCGCCAAAAGACAGGCGAAAGGGATATCGCGATGCAAAACGAGTGTACGCGCTTGTGCTGCATCAAATGGCTTTCAGTCGTGGCAGCGGGGTCAAAAAGTATGACACCGTAACGGCGCACTTCATCATTACACCCGATGGCAAGATTGCCCAACTGCATCCAGTCACGGCATATCTTTGGTCATCTAATGGATTCAACAAGTATAGTGTTGCCGTTGAATTTGCGGGTAACTTTCCAAATACCAAAGGGAGATGCTGGAAGCGCGAAAAGTTCGGCTGTCATGCCTTGACCCCTGCCCAAATTGAGGCAGGTCGATATCTCATCAAGTATTTAATTAGCACAATTGGGCTGACGCATATCCTGGCACATCGCCAGTCATCAGGTTCGCGTGAAAACGACCCAGGACCCGATGTCTGGTATCACGTCGGTCAATGGGCGATCGAGAATCTTGGGCTGCGGGATGGAGGTGCCGGATTCAAAATTGGCGATGGTCATTCGATCCCAGACCTATGGCGAACATGGAGCAACCGTTGAACGATCAGTTAATAAAGGATTTAACAATGAGAACTCAAAGCCAATGGCTGTTCGAGACACTTCCTGAGCTTGTAGCCCCGCTGGGGGGAACATCCTATTCCAGATTTAGCCAAGAGGATGAGTGGGAGATCAATGAGTTGATGCGCGATCGCTCTCCCTATATCCAATCTGAGACCCCTGACGAGCCAAAGCTGTTTAAGAAACATTCAAAAGGCTATCACCGCTACGGTGGAGGTCGTATTGACAAAGTACTGATGCAACTTCGTGACAACCGTAGGCTCTCTATCACCGATGCCGAAATTGACATGTTGCAGCGGATTGCCAATGTGGAAACAGGCGGGCTGATCCAAGGCATTAATAGCTATGACAATGCTTTCATGAGCATGGGGTTTATGCAGTGGACGATTAAGTACAACGATCGCTACAGCCCAAACGGTAAATTGCAACGGCTGATCGAGCGTGCGCCAGTCCCATTCCGGAGATATGGCATTGAATTGGCAACCACTCGATATCAGATTTATGCCGGAAAGGATAAAAAGACGGGTAAGACATTGTATTACACCCCTCTGGCAATTAAGGGAGCCTCAACTCCAGAAGATTTACGTAGTCTTGAGTGGGCTAGACGGTTCTATACGGCAGGTCTTGATGCGGACATCATTATTGCAGAAGTGAATCTTGCGCTTGAAATTCTCAAAGAAGACAAACAGCGCATCATGAATCGAGTTGGACGCAGCTTTTTGCAGTATTATGAGCGATCTCCCATTCTGCGAGCACTCATCCACGAGACGTTTAATAACCGTCCTGTCTATCTGTATCAGGCGCTGAAGCAGGCGATCGTCCGCGCAAACACAGCAGGTTCTGTCACCACCGATCAGTTCCTGGAACTTGTTCGCACGGCTATCCGGGAAGTGTACAGGCAGAGAGAAAAAGAAGCTGGACTGAAGAAAGCGAACAATCTCGTTAGTAAAACAGCACACCTTTGAACTAGTCAAGGACTGAAAGATGAACAAGCAAAGCCAGTGGCTTTTTGAGGCTCCCATGGCCTCGGCAGCAAATCACATAACCAATCTTGAGTGGGAAGTGCTGGAGTCCTTAGGTGAGAATAAATGGGGATTAACAGGAGAATTTGAAGGCAAAAGTCCTGCTAGCCAAAGAGTGCGGTTCTTTACCTGTAACAATGCTGAGAAAGCGCAGATTGAAAACCTTTTGCAAATGTCGATTCCAGTGGAAGGGTTGCGCTCGGCTGTCGATAGAGCCGCTGGGTTAGCTGTATCATCCGCCCATAAAGCCGTTCGAGCTTTAGAGAAAGTTCCCCGTTCTAAGAAAACTAGAGCGCTGTTTTGCCAAGCCTTTGGGGTTATGCCCGAGTTCGTGCCCCCATGGCGACCCGCCAAAGCTAGATGGAAAGATCTGGGCGGATTAGTAGCTATCCGACTTCGAGATGCAGCTAAGATTGTAGATGGTGGATGGATTAACTACTTTTGTTGGGGAAGTCCTACGCACTGTCCAGAATGTTCGGCATCACCACCGACCTATTTCGCTTGCAGCAGCTTTAAGGGAAAATACATCATCTGCTTAGGGCAGGGTTTTTGGAAAGCTTGGCAAAACCGCGATGATGCGACGATGGCTTCGACACTGCTTCACGAAGCCCTCCATATCTATTTTGGCCGCACGGTTTCAGATCAGAGATTTACAGGTAATGCCAACTGCTATGAGCGGTTTGTCGTGCAATTCAACGGTCTGTTTTTGCATCCAGCAACAGCCAGTAATTGTCCGGCAAAAACCTGTACCGGAGTTGCCTAAAATGTCTCCGCAGTAGTTTGAATATGAAGGAGTTTTGATGAAACTACAAAATTCATGGCTATTTGAGACACCACTAAATGAGTGGGAACAAAAAATTAGAAACTCTGTGATCGAGCAATCGAAGCGTGAGACAATCAGTCGTTTTACACGACACCAAGATGCAACCAAGTCACTTCCACCTCAGGAACAACAAAAAATCGATAGGATGGCTCGGTTTATCATTCAAAGCTTCAAGCTGGATGCTCAGCCGATCCGCACAGTTAGGCTCATTGGTCATGCTGATCGAGACTTACAAATGGGATCCCAGTTTGAATACAAGATCAGTGAAAGGCGCGCTTCAACACTCCAAAATGCCTTAATCAAGGCGATCGATAACCCAGCGATCACTTCACAAATCACGTGGCAAAAGTCTGCTGTAGGAGCCACTCAACTCGTTGTTCAAAATCCCAGAACTGAGGAAGAACGATTACAAAATCGTCGCGTTGAAATTTTCCTTTACCCTAGAGCAGGGGTTGAGCCAGGAGATCCAAACTATGTTCGCTGGATACAGAGTTGTCTAAACCAAGCCCTAGGGCAACATCTTGCCGGAACTGGTTTAATGGGGCAAGAAACCAGAAATTCAATTCGCACGTTTCAGAAGCAACAGAGATTAGCTCTAAGTGGAATGCTCAACTCTCCAACCCTGGCGAAGCTAGTGAGTGTTTGTGCAAGTGTCCCCATCACCTGTGTCCTACCGACTTGGAGACCTCTGCGTGCGGATGAAAGTAGTCCGAGCGGTACTGATCGCTTTGGTAGTCAGACGTTTTGTGCTGTAATTTCCACACTTTGCAAGATTCCGCCAAAACCTGAAGTTACTCTCGCGCACGAAGTGTCAATTTTTGTACCACGTGGAGTAAAGCCAGATACCAATAAAGTCCATGTGTTTTTTTCGCCTGGAGGGGTGACAGAAAATAATGGATTCAATGCAGTCTTGACCCATGGCTTGCGTGGAGCGTCGGACGCATCTGATTGGATTCTGATCAGTGTTTCGGGTGTGAATGAGGAAGTTACAAAAGGGGTTTTTAAAGACGGGTGGAGAACCATCGATATGCCAGGCATAGAGAACTGCTTGGCTAGCATTGGACGCTCCACAAAAATCGATGCTTTGCGTTTAAGTGCTCATAGCCGGGGCGGTTTTGGGCTACAACAATCGCTTCAAAGAGGTTTAATCACGGGTGCGATCAAGCGAGTTGTGATTCTAGATTGTGGTGAGTTTTTTGATACTTCTTTAGTCAGAAGTTTAAAGAGCCGTGGTGCTGATGTCATTCACTACCGCATCAACAATAAAAATGCTGTAACCGGAGCCAAACCGATCCGTTTAGAACCAAATTGTATCCGAGCAATTGAATATACGCGGTTAATCCAAGACGCAATAGTCACTCAACCAACATTGGTGATTCCTGCATATATTCGTAGCCAACTGCTATCATTGCCTGCTCGTGGGCTTTTCACAACCTCATCTACACCAAGCTCCCCACAAATAAATATTCCTGATTTTTGTGCTCCCAAGAGTTCTGCCCGTGCGGCCATCAACGCAATCATTAAGGATGAGCTTCAACTAAAACGAGAGCCAAAGACGAGAACAATTTTGTTTGAAGGTCTGTGTAGCTTCATTAACAGAAATGATGTCATGCGAGCGGGACAAGCTTTTTCACCAGGAATCTACTCCCACCATTTATTTGTAGCTGAGATTGCTCACGAGATTACTAGTTAAGGATTAAAGATTACTAGTCTTGAAGGTGGTTATGTCAATAGGAATAACAGGTATGAAAACTCAGCAAAGTTGGATTTTTGAGGCACCTCCTCTCTCAACAATTCCTCCCCTTCTCTATGCAGAATCACCTCCTCCTGATTCGACACTCTACGTAAAAATCCCGTTGGGTGGAGAAAGTCCAGCTCAACCAATGACAGGGATTTTCATTCCGCAGAACTATCGCATCCCATCACAAATTGACTTGATTCTCTATCTACATGGGCATCACAAAGGTGGTCAGTTCCCCACAAATCTTTCTATCGATAAGTATTGGGGATCGCCCAATACTTATCCTTTCTGGAGTTTACGCCAAGGATTAAATGCTCGTGAAAAGAATGTTCTCCTTGTCGCGCCAACTTTAGGTTCCGGTTCTGAAGCAGGTTTTTTAACCTCTGATCCCAATGGATTTGATAATTACCTAGATCAGGTTCGGGCAGCACTAATTAAATATTACGCCCCCTACAAAAAACTCAACGATCCTCCTCAAATTGGTGACATTGTTCTTGCCTGCCATTCTGGTGGTGGAGTACGGATGCAACAGATAGTAATGAAGCCTCAAAAATACACGAATAACATTAGAGAGTGCTGGGGCTTTGATTGTTTGTATGGAGACACCAACCTACAATCCTGGATTGATTGGGCGAAGTCACGTAATGCAAAACTCTATATCCATTATGGCAATGGGGGGACTGCTGAAAATTCAGAACAACTGAAAAAAATGGCATCTGATCAAAGTGTCTCGAATATTAGTGTTGAAGGTATAGCCACTCTAGAGCATAATCGGGTGCCCATTACTCATTGGCGTAATCGTCTTAGAGCAGCCCGATTTCTGCTCGGCAGGTAATTAATGGCACAGGAACCAAACTTTGTAGTACGTCTACAAAATATGCTCAAAGCTGACATTCAGTTCTGTTTCATCTTTACGAGTTCGCTGGGTGTGCTAGCTAGAGCGACGCTCGCCCCCCATCAACCACTCAATCACCAACCTGCGATCGCCCATGGTAAGCGAGAGTGCGATCGACCTGAATTGTTCAAAATGTCATTTCTTCAATATTTCACAGTAAATATCGGCAGGCAAATGCCAAAAGGGCGAACAGCGATGAACGACCTATTTCTCTCTCAAATCCTGACTGATCCTGATCGATTAGAGGTGCGAGATAGCGAAAACCAAAGGCTCACAACTTTTACCCTTGGCTCATACACGGTCACACTACATGGTCCTGCACGCACCTTTAGTGAGCAGGATGCTTCCGTAACCCATACAACTTGGGTTCGTACCCTGCCAACTCCATTTGATGGACAATTAGATACCGATTGGCTTGAACAAGCACTTGAAGCAAATCAGCAGCAAGTGCCAGATATTCTGGCGATCGCCATGCAATACATCAAAGGAGCACCCGCCGTTCTTGATGAGGATGGGTTACAAATTGCTGGCGATGCTGGCCATGAACCCGAAGAAGATGGAAAACGACAAGAAGGAGCAGACTTTAACGATTATCTTGGAATAGATTGGCAGTATGAGGCAGGTGAATTGGACAAACCTGAACCTGAGCAATTCCGTTGCTTAGATTGCTCAGGTTTTATGCGCATGGTCTGGGGTTATCGACACAATTTCTCTGGCTCTGACTATGCTGATGCCATCCCGCTTTCCCTAAAGATTGAACCAGGGGTTGAGCCGAGATACGGGCAAAAAAGTGCAAGATGGGTTGAAAAGCCATACCTGGATTGAGTTTCAGAAAACTCACTGAAGAAAGTTTCAGTTTTGAGGACTTCTGTCCGGCAGAGCAGGAGTGCAAAGTGATGAAACTGCCCTACTTGCATGACAGCGACGGGATTGTAAGCCTTTCTGAGAGCGCGATGACCGGTTTCCCTGTCTCATGAGTTTGGGACGTTCTGGCGTACTACAAACCTGTCATTGAGTCCAGCTTTAGTCCAGACCTGTGTAGTATGCCGTCAAAAGACATTAGTAGAAATGATCGATTTGCTGCTGAAATACTCTTAAGGCAAAAAACGGTTCCATTACGACTGAGACCCCTTCACCGACAACCAATCGCAAAGGCAAGTCGCCTCACATTGCCTGGAAGATGATTGATGAATGCGGTCCTTACCCATATTTGCGCTTTCGAGATGGGGAGAAGTACAGCAGCTACTACCTTAAGGGTCTTAGGAAACACACAGGAATAGATTGGGCTTGAGAGATTGAAGTGTCAAGGTCCTGCTGCGCGATCGCCCTTCTAAATTTCTTTTTTAGGTTACTTTTTGGGTTGCTCGCCTAATAATTCGTTAAGAAATGATAAAGAAGTCTGTTTTTACCAGATGCTAAAGATATTTGGTGCATCTTTAGGAAGAACAGGCTTTTAGCAAGTTTTGCTTGTTTGGTGATTTATTAAAGTTTCATTATTTTCAACTTTTTACACAATACCGTTGACTAATTTTTTGGCTTCATCTGTTTATCAGCACTTCAT
>JBBSCL010000024.1:0-13867 GCA_038250345.1 Leptolyngbyales cyanobacterium | reverse complement strand
GGATTGCTTGAATACTCATCAATCCGAATCCTTGGTGCGCTTGGTGGCCCAAGATGAAGGCATGACAGTGGACTTGGGCCTCAAGGGCAAGAGTGGCATTCTCCAGTCGATGGCAACGAGAACGGCGTTTTTGACGGATCCGACGCATCGCCTTATGTTTCACTTCACCCCAAAACATTGTTCTTGGCTCAATCAGATTGAAGTTTGGTTTGGTATCTTAATGCGCAAGTTACTCAGACGAGGCAATTTTCTCAGTCAAACGGACTTGAAAACGCAACTGCTTGCGTTCATCACTTATTTCAACCGCACCATGGCAAAGCCCTTTCAATGGACTTATAAAGGAAAGGCGTTAACGGCTTAAAAAGGGTAGCCGAACTTACGCCCTAGACTACTAGACTTGTAACCAGCATTGAGGTCAGCTATGCCTAAGATGCCACGGATCTCAAGCAGAGAAGCGATTCGGGCACTTGAGCGTTTAGGATTCGAGCAAGTTCGTCAAACAGGCAGTCATGTTGTGATGAAGAAAGAAACCGAAGAGGGCGAAATTGGCTGCGTTGGCGCGCACGGCGAGTTTCGTAGTCATCACGGGTCATTTGCAAGGCGAGCTTGAGGAGCAGTTCCTGGACTGACTCCAGCACAATTTTGGTGACTCCATCGGCGGCTGTGGCAAGGTCTGATAAATCGACGAGTCCAGGTATCGCTAAACGAGCCCCTTGAGCGCGAATAGCATTCACAAGTTGTTCAGCTTCCGGTAGGGGCAATCGACTGAGGCGATCGATCTTCTCCGCAATCACCACTTCTCCGGGCTGGAGGTCGGCAATCATCCATTGCAACTCCGGTCGATCAAGACGCGCACCCGAAGCCTTTTCACGATACACCCCCGCAATGTAGTAGCCTGCGCTTCGCGTGCTTTGTTCAATCTGGGCTTGGCGAGTGAGATCCTGCTCGTTGGTACTGACGCGCAGGTAGAGGCGGGCAATCTTCATCGGGAGGTGGTCAAAATGGCTATACCCTAAGGCACCCATCCTAGCAGCGTTAGTCAAGAGCAATAAAGCCGATGTCAATTGGCTGTAGCCAATTTGGCTATGTAAAAGAGCCACTTAACCCGGTTTTTCGTTCCACTGCACCTCAAACCCCTGTTTACAACTGAAGATTTAGCTCACCGCGAAGAAGCACGCTCTATAACTACAAGGCATGTGTCTATAGACAGCTTGAATAAGTGGCGAGAAACTTTGAGACAGCGTTTACTTACTAGCAGTTAGCGCAGCCCAACACTTCACGGCAGCGGACGGACGAAAGCCGCTGATGCTGAGTTCGAGGCTATCTGCCGCCGCTGCGTTTTGCCGTTAGGCTGACTGTTGCGCTCCATAATCTGACACCCACGGATTGAGTTTAAATTCAGTTGTGAGGTATTCGATAAAACAACGCACTTTTGCAGGGACAAACCGTCCCCGTCGATAGACGGCATAAATTGGCAACGGTAAGGGTTGATAATTTTTGAGAACCACTTTGAGGCTACTAGAGTGGAGCAATTCACCAAACAGCCAAACTGGGCAAACTGCAATCCCTACGCCCGACATTACAGCCTCCCGAATGGCTGTAGAATTATCGACTTGGAGATTGCCTTTGACAGTGACCTGAGTTGTGCCGCCAGTAGGGCATTGAAAGTGCCACTCGTTGACCGTTGCTAGGCGAGTATAGACAATACAGTTGTGATCAACCAATGCCGCTGGTGTTTGCGGTTCATCGCGGCGCGTTCCTGACGAGGCATTGGAGAAATAAGATGTTGCTGCAATCGCGACACGACGAGTCATGCCGATGCGGTGGGCGATTAGGGTTGGATCGTTGACCTGCCCAATCCGAATTGCCAAATCCGTTCCGTCTTCCACCAAGTCCGTAAAGCGATCGCTCAGGGTCAGGTCTAACTTAACATCCGCATAGTGCTCCAGAAAGCCCTTCACGTAGGACATCACCTGATGCTGCCCAAACGCCACAGGGCAGCTTACCCGCAGGGTGCCGACGGGGTTTTGGCGTTGCCCAACACTGGCTTCAGCCTCAGCGGCAGCATCCAACACCCCCTGGCAATGCTCAAAAAATCGTTCCCCTGCTGGCGTTAACTGGAGCTTACGGGTGGAGCGGGTCAGCAGTTGCGCATCCAAGTAGTCTTCTAGAGCCGCAATTTGCTTGCTGATGGTGGGTTGGGTGGTGCTGAGTTCGCGGGCGACAGCAGAAAAGCTGCCAGTCTCGACGACCCGAACAAAACTTTGCATACAGTCGAGGCGATCCATAACTTTAATTATTCCAAATATGAATAAATCATATTCCATTTTCCCAGCTTCTCAAACAGATTGAAATCAATCAAGATAAAAGACATGGAAAGCAAAGCCGCCCACACCAAACGGCATTAAGCTTTCCACGAAAGTTTTCAATATTAACCCAGGAGATGGCTATGAACATTCAAGAATCCGTTGCTTTCGTCTCAGGTGCAAATCGCGGCATTGGCAAAGCCTATGTCGAAGCCCTAGTGCAAGCAGGTGCTCGCCGCATTTATGCTGCTGCTCGTAGCGTTGACACCCTCAATGATTTGGTAGCGATCGCCCCTGATCGGATTATCCCCATCGCGTTGGATGTAACCAATCCCGACCAAGTCAATGCGGCGGCTCAACAAGCCCAAGATGTCACCCTCTTGATTAACAATGCGGGTGTGTTGGGTGCTGGCGGGTTATTCATCGCCAACAGTGTGGACACCGCTCAGTGGGAAATGAATACCAACTACTTCGGGACGCTCTCGATGGTGCGTGCCTTTGCTCCGATTTTGCAACGCCATGGTGGTGGGGCGATCGTCAACCTACTGTCGGTTGTCTCTGTCGCAAATGCACCTGTGTTTAGCTCCTACAGTGCTTCTAAGGCCGCTCTCAATTCCTTGACCCAAGGCATCCGGGCTGAATTGGCAGCGCAGGGAACCCAAGTGGTTGGTGTCTTTCCTGGGCCAGTGGATACGGCAATGGCTGACGGGGTTCCTGGGGATAAAGCTGCTCCAAGTGAAGTGGCTAAGTTAACCTTGCAAGCGATTGAGAAAGGGATCGATGATGTTTATCCCGATCCAGTTTCTCAGAGTGTGTTTGCGGCGATCGGCGATCCTTTGAAAGCCGTTGAAAAACAATTCGCAGGTTGGATGCGTCAGTAAGTCGGTCATTGATTGCTTTTCCTGCGGTTACATCATGACTAAATTGAGGGAAATTACACTCCCTCAATCCTACCCATCAATTCAGTGAATTAATCCCATGACACTTAAAGCCGCTCTCGATGGATTTCGCGCGGAATTTTTAACCAAGGTTCCCGCCGACATTGCGGCAACGATGCAGCAGGCTACCCTGCAACTCGCCCAAGACTACGCCGCAAAACCGCTGCTGCAAGTCGGCGATCGCGCCCCCGATTTTGCCTTACCCAATGCCTTGGGAAAACCGATTAAACTCAGCGATCGTGTGGCCCAAGGTTATGTAGTTCTCACCTTTTATCGAGGCGGTTGGTGCCCCTACTGTAATCTGGCGCTCCGCGCCTACCAGCAACTTCTGCCACAGATTCAAGCGATGGGCGCGAGTTTAATGGCAATTTCGCCGCAGACTCCCGAGCGATCGCTAACCACCGTCGAGAACAATCAATTAAGCTTTGACGTATTGAGCGGTCGTGGTTCCGCCATCGCACAGGCTTACAACATTGCCTATACGCTACCTGACAAACTGAAGGAAATTTATACCCAATTCGATCATGCGTTGCCGGATATGAATGGTAGTCCCGACTGGCAACTGCCGATTCCAGCGACTTTTGTGATCGCCCCGACTGGCAAGATTCTGCTCGCCCATGTCGATGCTGATGATCACAATCGCTTAGAACCTGAGGCCGCATTAGCGATCATCACCCGCGCCCAAGCAATGAATCAAGGAGTACAGGTATGAACGCGAGCAAACTGCGGACTGCGGTTGTAGCTGGTGCAACGGGAATCATCGGCAGAGCCATTGTTGCCAAACTGGCAGAACTGGGTGAGTGGCGAACGATCGCCGTTTCGCGCTCTGGCAGCACAGTGCCCGGAGCGGATGAGGCGATCGCCATCGATTTGCTGGGCAGCGTCGATGTTGGTCGTAAGCTCAAATCGGCGAGTGCCGCGGGTCATCTCTTTTTCGCCGCCTACTTGCCGCAACCGAGTTGGATTGCCGAAGTCCAACCCAATCGTGCCTTGTTGGTGAATGCGAGCGAGGGACTGGAGGCAGTTGGAGCACCCTTGCATCATGTCACGCTGATCACTGGTGCCAAATACTATGGCGTTCATCTAGGGATTTCGGCAGCACCTGCCCTAGAGACAGAGCCCAGGCATTTGGGCGCAAACTTCTACTATACCCAGGAAGATTATCTGCGATCGCGAACAGAGAACAGCACTTGGCAATGGACAAATCTGATTTCGACCCATCTAACGGGTTTCGCTCTGGCAACGCCATGAACTTAGCACTCGCAATTGCGGTGTATGCTTCGATTGCCCGCGAGATCGGACTTCGCCTGGATTTTCTGGGAAGACTTGGATGACAACTGTCTTTAAGCCATTCTTTTTGTACGACAAGTTGCTTAGGATATAAAACCTCTGCTACTATCCCCAAATAACCTGAAGCATGGTAGAAATCAAGGATCTGTTCTTCTGTATGTGGGCTTAAGAATTTCCAGTTTGACTCTGCTCCATCAGCCATACTTACATATGTTGCACTAGGATATCTCGCTTTTGTTTGTTGGATCTCTCTTTCTAAGCGTTCTAAAAATCGCTGCTTTCCGTATTCTGGTGTCGCTCCTAGATATATCGTTTGCTGGCGTTCTCCTTCACCATCGCATACGGTAACTTAGATCTTGGAAATCGCCTTAGTTTTAGGTTTATTACGCTAAAGCATTAGTAACTAACTAGTATTTAAAATTATGAAAAATCTATTTGTAACATTGGCTATGATGATCTGCTTGGGAGTAATGGCATCCTGCTCGGAATTATCGCAATCCATCTCCCCCACGATGGCATTATCTCAACCAGTTAACCCGAATGCAAATCAGGTTACCAAGAAAGTGTATGAGTATTTGTGGGGCTTAAGCTATGGCAGTACACCAGGTGTAATCGTGGGGCAAAATGCCGGACATGGAAACGACTATTTAGGTTCTCCAGGTTTTCCTGGTTCTTATGATATTGAAATAGAATCGCTATTCAAAAAGAGCGGTAAATATCCCGGAATTTTAGGAGTTGATTATGAATTTAGGGAAATAAACAGCCTTGATACCTTACAAAGGGTAAATACTTCACTGGAGGCATACTGGAAGGCAGGTGGTCTTATTACCATAAACTATTCACCACGTAATATTTTGACAGATAATATTTTGTGCGAGACTGCTCATGCTCAGGACAGTCGATCGGATATTAGGAGTGTCGGACAAATGAACAAATTTTTGCCTGGTGGAAGTCTAAGAAGTGCCTGACTTGCTCGTTTGGATGTAATTGCCTCTGCTCTTCAGGACTTACAAAATAAGGGAGTTACAGTTCTTTGGCGTCCTATCCAGGAAGGTAATGGTGATATGTTTTGGTATGCAACCTCCGGATCTGGCAAACCTGCCGGACAATCTGCTGCCGACTATATTGCGGTTTGGCAGGATATGTACAACTATTTTACAAATACAAAAGGGCTAAACAATTTGTTATGGGTATTTGCCCCAACTGGCGACCTTTCTGAGTGGACACCTCCATATCCAGGAAATACTTATGTTGATATTGTTGCCCCAACATATTATTCGGATGAGCTTAGTGCATGGCAGGACGATGCACTCACTTATGGAAAAATTATAGGTATGTCTGAAATGGGACCTGGCGGAGATGATAAAGTTGATAATATGCAGTACCTTACAACTATGAGCAAAAACCCTAAGTTTGCTTACTTTGTTGCTTGGCATGATAATTGGAGTATTTCATCTAATAATAATGCTTCTACAATGATGAACGATTCTCGGTCAATTACCCGTGATAAAGTTCCTAGTTTTTCCCATTCGATCGCTTTCCCTAGCGAGTAGGGAGTTGCTGCCCCCTTTAATTAAGCCAGATAGAGAACGCCTGATTTTCACAATCTACTGATTTTTGCAGCCTGTTGAGGTGAAATGGTCACCCATTCCATGTTCATAAACACACTATCAGATTGTTGAGCTTTAATATCTTTAGAGTAAACAGAACTGGGTTAACCCGAAAACGGTTGGGTAAGCAACCCGATCGCCTGAGTTGAAAAGCGAAATAAATCTCCTGCAAAAAAGCCCTGTTTAATTTCTTGCTGGCTCAGCCCAACAGATGCCGAAGTGATATATAAGTCTGTCAGATTAGAGCCGCCAAAAGTAACACAAGTTGGGCGCTGAACCGGCACTTTGACTCGCGAAATTTCCTGACCGTCGGGGTTGAAGCAAGCAATGCACCAGACATTCCACAGTGCAGACCAGATATTGCCCTGGCGGTCGATCGCCAAATTATTGTTGAGAAGCACTGTACAATTAAAGTGAATTCTTCACTGGGACAAGGCACAGAGTTTATACTTAAAATTCTTGTAGAAACGGTCTAACAATCCCGTTGCACACCGACCATATAAGAATGGTTGGTTGAGACCAAGAAGTTACTGGCGGCGGGTGAACGGGGTCGTTGCACTACTTGAACGAGCCGTAGTATGGTCAGAACTCATGGTTAAGTCGCCAAGATCTGAGGGAATCCTAAAAGATGCGATCGTATCCGCTTCCTCAGCCACCCCAGACCTATGAACATTCAAACAAGCACCACCTCTGATTTATTTCCCGAAATTGTTGGCTATGACATTGTTGAACAACTCTATGCTGGGTCTCGCACAGCCGTGTATCGAGCCATGCAGACGGCGCAGCAGCGTCCGGTGGTAATGAAGGTGCTGCGGCGCAAGTATCCGAGTTTTGACGAGTTGGTGCAGTTTCGCAACTAGCATACGATAATGCGATGCCTAGCTGACGCGAACGCCAAAAATCTCCCCATTCCTGGCATTGTCAAACCCTTGAGCCTGGAACCGCTGGGAAGTGGCTATGCTCTGGTGATGGAGGATTGGGGTGCAGTTTCCTTAGGCACGTATATCCAGCACCAGTTGTTGGATCTGGTGGATGTGTTGGCGATCGCCCTCCAAATCGCCGATATTCTCCATGCTCTATGCCAGCATCAGGTGGTGCATAAAGACATCAAACCCGCCAATATTCTGATTTATCCAGAATCGAAACAAGTCAAACTAATTGACTTCAGCATCTCCTCCTTGCTGCCCAAGGAAACCCAGGAAATCCCAAGTCCCAACGTTTTGGAAGGCACCCTGGCCTATCTGGCACCAGAACAAACGGGACGGATGAATCGGGGGATTGATTACCGGGCTGATTTCTATGCTTTCGGCGTGACGCTCTATCAATTGTTGAGTGGCACCTTACCGTTTGCAGCGGACGATCTGCTAGAACTGGTGCATTGCCATATTGCCAAGCTGCCCACGCCTGTGAATCAGGTGAATGCGGCTGTACCGGCGATGGTGGCGGCGATCGTAGCCAAACTGATGGCAAAAAATGCCGAAGATCGCTATCAAAGCGCCCTTGGACTGAAGCATGATTTGCAACAATGTTTGACGCAATGGCAAGCAACGGGGGCGATTTCAGCCTTTGAATTGGGGCAACGGGACTTGAGCGATCGCCTCCTGATTCCCGAAAAACTCTACGGGCGCGAAGCCGAAGTGCAAGCATTACTGGATGCATTTGAGCGCGTTGCCGAGGGCAGTTCTGAACTGATGCTGGTGGCGGGATTCTCGGGGATTGGCAAAACGGCGATCATCAATGAAGTCCACAAACCCATCACCCGGCAAAACGGCTATTTTATCAAAGGCAAGTTTGACCAATTCAATCGCAATATTCCCTTCTCGGCCTTTGTGCAAGCCTTTCGCGGCTTAATGGCGCAGTTGTTGAGTGAAAGCGATGCCCACTTGCAACTCTGGAAAGGTCAGATTCTTACCGCCGTGGGGGATAGCGGGCAAGTCATTGTTGAAGTGATTCCAGAACTCGAACGGATCATTGGTTCGCAACCGCCTGCGACTGAATTGTCAGGAACTGCCGCCCAGAATCGCTTTAATCTCCTGTTCCAAAAGTTCATTCAAGTCTTCACCACCCCAGAGCATCCCTTGGTGATGTTTCTGGATGATTTGCAGTGGGCGGATTCGGCTTCGCTGCACTTGATCCAAGTCTTGATGGCAGAATCGACCACGGGGTATCTGCTGCTGCTTGGAGCCTATCGAGATAATGAAGTATTTGCGGCTCATCCGTTGATGTTAACCCTGGATACGGTCAGCAAAGTAGGAGTAAGGGTGAATACGATCGCCCTCCAACCCCTAAGCCAGAGTAGTTTAAATCAGTTGATTGCCGATACCCTCCACTGTGAGAGGCGGTTGGCACAGCCATTGACTGATCTGGTGATGCAAAAAACTCAGGGCAATCCCTTCTTTGCCACTCAGTTTCTCAAAGCACTCCATCAAGAAAAGCTGATTACTTTTGAACAGTAAGTAGGACACTGGCAATGCAATATTGAACGGGTGCGCGCGGCGGCGTTAACAGACGATGTGGTGACGTTTATGACCGTGCAGTTGCCAAAACTGCCGGAAGCTACACAAACAATGCTCAAACTTGCCGCTTGTGTTGGCAATCAGTTTGATTTAGCAACGCTGGCGATCGTCTCTGAGCAGACTCAAGCAGACACGGCAACTATGCTGTGGAAGGCGTTACAGGAAGGGTTGATTCTGCCCACGAGTGAAACCTACAAGTTTTTTCAAGCGCCTGAATTAGTTGAGGCACAGAACGATTGCATGATGACAGCTAGCTATAAGTTTTTGCACGATCGCGTTCAACAAGCCGCTTACTCTCTAATTCCTGAAGAACAAAAGCAAACAATCCATTTGCAAATCGGGCGACTGTTGCGCCATAAAATCCCTCAAGAAAAATGGGAAGAACAAATTTTTGAAATTGTTAACCCCTTGAATCTCGCCATCGATCTCATCACTACAGTCGATGAACAAATAGACTTAGCGCGGTTGAACTTACTGGCTGGGCGAAAAGCTAAGGAGGCAACAGCTTATGAGGCAGCTCTAAAATATTTTACTTTGGGACGATCGCTCTTATCTCCAGAGTGTTGGACAGCCCAGTATGAACTGATGCTAGGACTGCATATTAAGGCAACCGAAGCTGCTTATCTTAGTAAAGACTTTGACCAAATGGAACAGCTTGCTGAGATTGTGCTGCAACAGGCTCAAACCCTTCTAGATGGTCTGCAAATTTACGACATCAAAATTCAAGCCTATCAAGACCAAGGTAATCTTTTGGCGGGCGTAGCAACAGCACTTAATTTGCTGGTGTCTCTAAAGGTTCACCTACCCCATCAGCCAACTCATTGGCATGTATGGCGCAAAAAAAAGCAAATGCAGTGGGTATTAGCCCGTAAACCCGTCCATCGTTTGCTCGATCTGCCGACGATGCAAGACCCAAATAGCCTTGCTGCGATGCAGATTTTGGCAACCGTGATGCCACTCGTGGTGTTTGCCAACCCTGCACTTGGGCAGTTGGTCGTCTTGCAACTCTTAAGTTTGTCCCTCAAAGCTGGCAATACGGCAATCTCAGCAGAGGGCTACACCGCTTATGCTGGATTCCTCTGTGATAAAGCGGGTGGAATTGATTTAGCCTACCAGTTTGGTCAGCTAGCGCTCACGTTCTTATCCCGTTGTGATCATCGCCAGAGCACCAAAGCCACGCTACTCTTTCAGTTCAATATACTGATTCGGCACTGGAAAGAACATTGGAGAGCCACGTTGTCACCCATGCTAGAAACGTATCAAACGGGTCTGGATGCAGGAAATTTTGGGCTTGCAGCAAATTCAGTGCGGATTTACTGCGTTCGCTCATATTTTGTGGGGAAAGAACTTTCAGAGTTGAGCCATGAAATGGCAATCCATCTAGAAATCATGACCCAACTCAAGCAAGTTCGCGCTCTAACTTGGCATCGCATCTATTGGCAAGCGATCGCCAATCTGAGGGGTGAAACCGACAACCCAGGTCAGCTCATTGGTGAATATTTTAATGAGGCTGAGATGCCATTGTCCACTCTAACAGACGATCGCATGGCAACCTTTACGCTCTGTTGCAATAAGCTGATTCTAAACTACTTATTAGCAGACTATCAGACCGCACAAGCGCAGGCAGAACTCGCCAAACGTTATCTTTCCCGATCGTTTATGTCGGTCGATTTAATCCTGTTTGATTTCTACGACTGCCTCACGCAATTGCAGCTAAGTTTAGCGTTACCAAAATCTCAGCGACAACAAATCTCTCAGATTGATACATTCCAAGCTCAACTACAGCAATGGGCCGTGCCGGGACCGATGAATTTTCAGCACAAGCTTGACTTACTTGCCGCTGAACAAGCCCACGTCAAAGATTGCCCTCTGCAAGCGTTGGAGTTATACGATCGCGCCATTGCCGGAGCCAAAGCAAATGACTATATCCAAGAAGAAGCCTTAGCGAACGAACTCGCCGCCAAATTCTATCTAGACTGGGGCAAAGAAAAAGTCGCCGCAGGCTATACGCAAGGAGCCTACTACTGCTATGCCCGCTGGGGAGCCAAAGCCAAAACCGACGATCTAGAAACCCGCTATCCCCATTTATTGCACCCCATTCTCCAAGCTGCCGCCCAACCTATCAATGTCTTTGAACCCTTGGCAAGCATTGCTGCCCCCCATCTTTCGCTCCACACCTCTACGAATTCCAGCCGTTCTTCTAGCACCAGCATCAATACGGCGCTTGACTTTGCCGCCATCCTCAAAGCCTTCCAAAGCCTTGCCGGAACGATTCAACTTGATGAGTTAATACATCAACTTACCTAAATTATTTTGCAAAACTCAGGCGGCGATCGCTGTGCCTTGATCCTCCCCAATCTGAATGGAGAATGGTCGGTTGAAGCCATTGCTACACCCGAAGCAACAGAACTGTGTACAGAACCGCTGGAGGACAATGCCAAATTGCCCGTTAAGTTGATTCAGTATGTCAAAAACACCCGAGACATCGTGATCATCAACGATGGCAAAACCGATTTGCCCGTAATTGGCCCATATTTAAGTCAGCAACAACCAAAAAGTGTGTTGTGCTTACCAATTCTGAATCAAGCCCAGTTGATAGGGATCTTGTATTTGGAGAATCGAGCCACCAGTGGAGTATTTACCAGCGATCGCCTCCTCGTCCTCAACTTCCTCTGCACCCAAGCGGCGATTTCCTTAGAAAATGCCCGACTCTATCAACAAGCTCAAACCTATGCCCATCAGTTGGAGCACTCCCAACTCCAGATTGTCCAGAATGAAAAAATGGCATCGCTGGGTAACTTGGTCGCCGGAATTGCCCATGAAATCAACAACCCGATCGGGTTTCTCAATGGCAGCATCAACAACGCTAAAGACTATGTACAAGACCTGCTTAGTCATCTGGCTCTCTATCAGCAACATCATCCCAATGCGGCTTCACCTGTGCAAGATCATGCCGAAGATATCGATCTAGAATTCTTGTGCGAAGACTTCCCCAAACTATTGAACTCGATGAAAGGAGCAACCGATCGCATCAAAGGCATCAGCACCAGCCTCCGCACCTTCTCGCGTGCGGATACAGAATACAAAGTCAGTGCCAATCTGCATGAAGGGATTGACAGCACCCTACTGATTCTCAAATATCGCCTCAAAGCCAACGAACATCGCCCTGAAATCCAAGTACTGCAACACTATGGGGCGTTGCCCGAAATCACATGCTTCCCTGGTCAATTAAACCAAGTGTTTATGAACATTCTGGCTAATGCGATCGATATGTTTGATGAAGCCGCCCAACAGTCTACCTTTACTGACCTGCAAGCCAATCCTCAAACCATCACGATTCAAACCGCACTACCTGACCCCAATACCGTCGAAATCCGCATCCATGACAATGGCAAAGGGATACCTGAGGACGTAAGAGCTAGGATCTTTGACCATTTGTTTACCACCAAAAGCGTGGGCAAAGGAACGGGATTGGGATTGGCGATCGCCCGTCAAATTGTGGTCGAAAAACATCATGGCAGCTTGGAGGTGCAGTCTGAGTTGGGTCAAGGCACCGCATTCGGCATCCGCTTACCGATTCACGCTGAGTAGCGTAGGCGGTATTAAGCGTACGCGGTATCAAAGGTGAGAGGCAGACACCTGTTGCGTCGCAGTACAACCACCGTGTTGCCGCGGACGGAACAGAGGTTGTTGGTGAGATGCGAAAGCGACTAGCCGCCGCTGAATACGATCGTTATACCGAACCGATAAGTCCGTTCAAATTGTCTGTCTGCCTTTCCTATATTGATTTTTAGCTTATTTTATCTACCGTTTATTCTACTTGTCTTTGGGGATAATTGCCCAAAACCCTTGTTACGTATACTTCGGTTTTTAGAGGTACCCTCAAATCCTGATGTAGAATATGCCTTAATGGTGAATCACTACTTATTCGCATGTATCGAAAACTCATCTCTCACCCCCAAAAAAGTGAAATAGAGTATGAAAATTAATTTATCTGTACTGACGTGTGCGCTTGGTTTGGTTTTAGCGCAAAGTGCCCAAGCCAACAGTGCTCTGACGGAAGTGGGGGCAGCTTTCAAAAAACTTGACACGCTCAAAGGATATCGGGTCACCATGACCACGGAATCTCAGTTAATGGATGAAAAAACGGCAGAAATGGCAAAGAAGAATCCAGAGATGTTAGCGATGCTGAAAGCGCCCACTATCACTGAGTATGCCAACCCCGGTTCAATCAGTCGTTTCATTACAACCCAACCGAGACTGACAGGCGGACAATATCCATTTCCAGCTCTTAAGACAACCACAATCACCGCAGGTAAGGTCACAGCGACAATGCGGGAATACGCAAGCGAGGAGGACAGACTGCTCGGAGAAAAAATTAAGCAGGATAATTTGAAAGCACAATCAGGTTCAATTTCTGTCGGGAGTTTAGGAGGATTACTTGCAGACCCTTTAGCAGGATTAGGTGGCATTTTGTCCGATGGATTGGCTTCCCAGCTTGCTCAACAGCTTCAAGGACAAAATCCACTCAATCAGGTTGGAAAATGGACTTGTAGCGCTAGCCAAGAGAGAGAAAATCTTACTCCTGCTGAAGCAAGTAAGTTATTTTCAGCCGCTCGCAAATTGGGAAATAGCACGGTCAAGAATGAGCCAACCGTGCAATACGAAACGAAGTCTATGAAAAGTTCTATGGAAGTCACCCAAGTTATCGATATCTCATTGCGCTCCGGACTGCCGCTTCGCGCGGTTGTTAATTTCGGCTCGAAAGAGATGGGTCAAGGCAAAACCACCTTAGATTATTACGACTTTGACTCTCCCATAAAAATTGAAATGCCAACCTGTTCCTAGGATCAAGTTCTGTTAAGCCATACGGAAAGGTAATTGATGCCAATCTGCAAGGGTACGAACCATTAAGGATTTCTCAAACTCCCATTGCGATCGCAAAAGTTAATAATTGAGAAGCGATCGAGGTGTCACAAAGCATTGGAGCGGACGGATATGATCTTTTGGTTTTGAGTTTTAGGCGCTCTTTAGCCGCTCAATGCAGTCGTTAATGTCATTTTTATCTTTCTTCTAACGTAGTGCCAGGAGTTCAGTAGTAGAGTGGGCGAGTGGCTGTACTTTTCGATCGCTTAAAGATCTACAGAACAGCTTGTTAAGCGTGTGTTGATGAGTCATGGTATTTTTCAGCCTAACGGCAACGCAAT
>JBBSCL010000023.1:0-13900 GCA_038250345.1 Leptolyngbyales cyanobacterium | reverse complement strand
TACTCGAAAGAGCGGCTGCTGGTCGAGTTTATGACTTTTCACTTTCGCTTGCTGCGGCGATCGCTCTATGAACAAGTGGGCGGTATTGACGGCTCCCTCGACTTTGTGGAAGATTATGACCTCTGCCTACGTCTATCGGAAATCACCCAAATTCGCCGCATTCAAGAGCCGCTCTACTACTACCGCATCCACGCTGGCAGTGCTTCTCAGCAACTTAATCTGGAGCAAACTCTACGCAGTAAAGCCGTTATTCAACAGGCATTGCAGCGGCGCGGTATGGTTTCTACCCACGAGCTTGAGGTAGACCTGTCTACCAGCCGCTTCACACTGCGGCGTAAACTCTCTCTTGCCGCACGTCGCACGTCGCACGTCGCACTACATCAACAGGGATTACTCAACTTACGCCTACTAGCTCCACTACTAGCAGCATTTCCAGCCGTAATAGGTATGGATGCTATTGCTCAGGCTCAAATTGCGCCTGCTGTGGATGGCACGAATACGATCGTTACGCCTGCGGGTAATCGGTTTGACATTGGTGGCGGCACTTTATCCGGCGATCGCGCCAATTTATTCCACAGCTTTGAGCAATTTGGACTCAATCCAGGACAAATCGCCAACTTTCTTGCCAATCCCCAACTGCAAAATATTTTGGGGCGCGTGGTTGGTAACAATCCTTCGGTGATCAATGGGCTAATTCAAGTCAGCGGCGGCACGCCCAATCTATTTTTGCTCAACCCTGCCGGAATTGTTTTTGGGTCGAATGCCAGCCTGAATGTGCCAGGTTCGTTTACCGCGACCACCGCAAACGCGATCGGGTTTGGCAATGGAGCTTTGTTTAACGCGATCGGTGCTAGTGATTACGCAAACTTAACTGGCAACCCCAACAGCTTTGCATTTTCTGCGATCGCACCCGGGGCGATCGTCAATGCCGGAAATCTGGCGGTCGGGCAAGGGCAAAGCCTTACGTTACTGGGCGGCACGGTTGTCAACACGGGCACTCTCTCTGCCCCAAACGGCACTATCACGATCGCCGCTGTCCCTGGAGAAAACCTAGTACGCCTCAGTCAACAAGGGAGTTTGCTGAACCTAGAATTTCAGCCGCTTGCCGCCTCCGCGCCCCTTGCCTCCCCGGCTCCCACCCTTCCCCAACTCCTCACAGGCGGAAACTTGGGTAACGCTACTGGATTAACCCTTAACCCCGATGGCTCAGTTCAGCTAACTAGTGGTGTCATTATTCCTACTATTGCTGGAACCGCGATCGTCAGCGGTCAAGTTTCTGTTGCAAATATCCAAAACCCTAGCTCCCAGACCCTAGCCGTTAATTCCTCTATCACCGTTGTGGGCAACAAAGTCGGTCTAGTCAGCGCTAATCTGGATGCTTCGGGAGTTGACAGCGGCGGCACCATCCGTATTGGCGGCGACTATCAAGGCGGCAGCACCTTACCCACTGCCAGCCAGACCTACATTAGTGCCGACTCCACGCTCAAAGCCGATGCAGTGCAGCAGGGCAACGGCGGCAAAGTGATTGTCTGGGCAGATCAAACAACCCAATTTGGCGGCACCATTACGGCTCGTGGCGGGGCGACCAGCGGCGATGGCGGCTTTGTGGAAGTATCGGGCAAGGAGAATTTGCTCTATCGCGGTACGGTTGATACCACTGCGCCCAATGGCAATACTGGAACCTTGCTGCTTGATCCGGTCAACATCACGATTGTCAACGGCGGCGGCGGCGCTGATGATGCTCAACTGACAGATAACCAGATTTTGGCAGGGGATGGCGGTAGTGCCTCTTTCACCATTTCAGCAAATGCCTTGCAAGGGTTACCGGGTGGTGCAAATGTGATTCTGCAAGCCACCAATGACATCACTCTCAATGATTTGGCAGACAACACGCTCCTTTTTGCGGCGGGAGCGGGCAGCATCACCTTTCAGGCGGGGGGAGCAATTAGGATGCTAGATCCAAACGATACGATCGTTGCTCCCACCCGCAATGTGACGATGATTGCCGATCGCCTCTCCTTGGGCAGCATCAACACTTCTACGGCTGCATTTACGCCAGGACGTGGTGGAAATATTACCTTGCAGGCAACGGGAAACATTACAGCGGGTGACTTGATTGCGGATGGCTATGGCTATGGCTATGGCGTTCCTCGGTCGGGAGGTGCCATCACAGTTCAAAGTGCTACGGGCGCGATCGCGGTTGTTGGTAATATTCAATCCAGTGGTTTGGTGGGATCTCCAGGAGCGGTCAATGGCAATACCGTCACGCTCACGACCGCTAGTAATGGCGGCAATATTAGTTTTCAAAGCATTGATACCCGTGGTGTTCTGGGTACGGCAAGCGGCGGCAATGTGGTTATCTCAGCGAAAGGACAAGTGAGAGGAACCGGACAAGTGACCACTTCCCTGGGAGATACGATTGTGACGAGAGGTGCGCTAGGGGCAACCAGTGGCACAATCAGCATTACTCATGATGGCGGACCGACGAACCAGCCTTTTACAGTGCAGAATGGCGCAATTACAGCCACCAGCGGCAATGGCACAGCATTTGCCTTGAATGGATTTGCTTTAGATGCGACCGATGCGCTGATTTCGGGGCAAACCTTTGGCTTTTCAACTACGCCTTTTACAACTCCAAGCGGTAGGGTTCAGATTACGTTTCAGAATGATACGCCCACGCTCAATCCGATCGCGCCTTTACCTGCCACAACGATTGATCAGCCGCTAAATTTTACAGTTGCCTCTCTGGGTTTGGTCACGGCTGACTTAAATGCTGACGTTCCTTTGGTTGTTCGGGTGGTCGCGATCGCGCCGGGAGCGATCCTCCGAATTAACGGAGTCGATGCAATTCCAGGGACGATTATTGCACCAGATGCAACGTTACAGTTTGTGCCGCCACCCGGATTTGTCGGTTTGCTGAGCAATGCCTTTTCAGTGACGGTGGATGATGTGATTTCGGTTTCGGCACCACGAGCGATCGCGCTGAACGTGCGCTCACCCAACATTCCCAACATCTGTGTGTTGACAACGTGTCAAGTACTCGACCCCAAATTTGACAATCCTTCAGTGCCTAAATTTGCGCTTGAGCGCATTACTCCCGAACAGCGCTTTACCGATGCGTTTTCGGTCTACTTAGGGCTGGCTGAAACGCCCTCCCAATCCCTTGATCAGCAAAAGGAAATTGCCCAAACGATTGAGCGCGAAACCGGAGCAAAACCTGCTTTTGTCTATATTAGCTTTGTGCCAGAATCTTTGAATGCCACAGATGTAGCGGTTTTAAGCGGTACTGGGGGCAGTGCGGTCAGCCGCGATCGCGCCACCGACCAGCTCGAAATTTTGGTGGTGACGGCAAAAGGTGATGTGGTACGGCGACGGATTCCAACGGCAACCCGTGGCGAAGTGCTGGCATTGGCACAGGCATTTCGGCTGGAAGTGTCTGACCCGCGCAAAACCCGCAGTAAGCGCTATTTGGAGATGGGGCAAAAGCTTTATGGCTGGTTAGTCGCGCCTGTGATCGAGCAATTCCAGCTTCGCGAAATTACCAATCTGGTGTTCTTGATGGATACCGGATTGCGATCGCTGCCGATTGCCGCCCTGCACGATGGGCAAAACTTTTTGGTAGAAAACTATAGTATTGGCTTAATGCCGAGCCTCAGCCTCACGGATACGCGCTTTCGGAAGATTCAAGACTTAAAGCTGTTGGGGCTAGGAATTTCCGAAAGTACGGATGGACAATCTCCCTTGCCATCGGTGCCCGTGGAAATTTCGACCCTCGTGAATCAGCTTTGGTCGGGGAGATCTTATTTGAACGAAACTGCCACTCTCGAAAACCTGAAAGCGGCTCGACAGCAGCAACCTTATGGAATTATTCATTTGGCAACTCACGCAGATTTTCAGCCGGGCAGCATCAACAATTCATTTATTCAGCTATGGAACGAGCGGCTGCGGATGGATCAGGTGCGTCAACTGGGTTGGAATAATCCGCCTGTAGAATTGCTGGTGCTGAGCGCTTGTTCAACGGCGCTAGGCGATCGCGATGCTGAACTGGGCTTTGGCGGACTGGCAGTGCAAGCGGGCGTGAAAACTGCCGTTGCGACTCTATGGGCAGTCAATGATGCAGCAACCACAGCGCTAATTGCCCGGTTTTATGGAGAGTTGCAATCGGCACCGATTAAAGCCGAAGCGCTCCGGCAAGCCCAAATTGCCATGATTAAAGGGCAAATATCCATTAACAGCAATCAAATTCGAGGCGCGAAGGAAACACCAATTTTATTGCCAAAAGGCACTTTGACCACCCGCGATCGCGTCCTCAACCATCCTTACTACTGGGCACCCTTCACCATGATCGGCAGCCCGTGGTGAAAAACTCACTCTCGCTCTACCAAGATGATATTTTCGGTGACTTTTTCAAAGGTGTCGTCATGGCTGATGACAAACAGTTGGCGGAAGGTTTTGATGTTGGCGATCGCTTCGGCGAGTTGATCTCGGCGCATTCGATCCATATTGGTGGTCGGTTCATCGAAAAAGGCGATGTCGATGTCTGCCAGAATTTTGAGCAATGCCAGCCGAACCGCGAGGGCAGCGCACATTTGCTCACCCCCGGACAGGTTCACAAAGCGGCGGGGATGTGCGCCTTCTTGAATCACGATTTCGTAATCCCGCGTCCATTGCAGGCTAACATTGGGACGGTTGAGCAATTCCCGCAGGAGTTTGTCGGCTTCACGAGAAATACTGTAGATGTAGCGCTCGGTGATGCGGGGTCCGGCTTCTTTGTAGGCTTTACGGGCAAATTTGATAAAGCGCTCGGTTTTCTTTTTCTGGTCTAAAGCGGTTTGGGCGATCGCCCGTTTTTGGATCACCGCTTCCAACTTGCTCAATTGCTGATCCAGTTCTGCCAACAGTTTTAGTTCCACGGGCAACAAGGCGCTGAAGGCGACTTTTTGATCATTCGCGGATTGATACGCCGCTTGCACGGTTTGAAAGTGGTTTGGGTCAAAGGTTTGCTGGAGGCGATCGCGTTCTTCGGTGGCGCTGAGTGTTGCCTGCTCGAATTGTTGCAGAACCGCAGTAACTTCCTCGACTTGCTGCTGGCGCTGTTTGCGAGTGTTTGCCAGTTCTCGCTGTGCCATATAGCTTTCGTAGGCAGCACGATGAGTGTCTTTGAGGGTCTGCTGAGCCTGCACCTGGTCTGAAAGATTGGCAAAGCTGGCAAGTTGCGTGTTGGTGTCAGCGATCGCCGCTTCTAAGGTGCTGAGGGCTGCTTGAAGCTGGGATGCTTCCGTTTGCACTGTTGCCGCCTGCTGCAATTCTTCTTGCCGTAGCTGAATGCGCCCTTTCGGATTATTCAGCGTTTCTAAGTCTGTCGCCAAAGTTGCCTGCTGCTGGCGTAATTCGGGTTCTGCGCTCAGGTAATTTTGTAGCTCAACTAGGCTAGTTTGCAACTCTGTCTGATCCTGGTTTAACTCCGCCTGATTATCTAAAAGCCGCTCTAGGTTCGTGACCTGCGCTTGGTGCTGACGTGCCGTTTGCAGGGATACTTGGATCGTTTGCAACTGCTGTTCTAATTTTGTGACGGCGGTTTGTTCTGCCAGATCATTCAGAATGGTTTGCAGGGCGGTAGTAAACTGCTGCTGGCAATCGGTGCCGCTTTGCAGCGTGGTGAGAACTTTTTCTAGGGAAGATGCCCAGAGTGGAACTTTTTGCTGAAGATCTTTGAGGGTCGCGATCGCGTGTTGTGCCTGAGTAGTAAAGCGATCGCCCGTTGACTGCGATTGAGTGAATAATTGCTGCAAATCGGCTTCAAACTGGCTGGCGGCGATAATTCGGCTGAGATGTTGCTGTAAGCGCTGTTGCTGTTGCTCCAACATCGGAATTTCATCCACGGATAGCTGCAACTCTCGCAGTCGGCTAATGTCTTTGGCAAGCTGGGTTTGCCGAGTTTGAGTTTGCACCAGTCGTTTCTCTTGTTGCTGGAGTGTTTGCCTGCGGCTGAGGCAGTTTTGCAGGTGTTGATTGATTAGCTGCTGCGCTTTTTCTAGCTCAATTTGCTGTTGGGCGAAAGGCTCTAGCTGTTGAATTTCTTGCTGGGCATTTGCCAGACGGGCAAGCTGGACGGTAACTTTGGCAAGGGCGGTTTGGCGATCGCTGCGGGTTGCTTCCTGCTGTCGGCGTTCCTTTTGGAGTCTCTGCTCGGCTTGGCGCTGTTGTTCCAAGTCACGCAAGGCTAACTCTGCCGCCAAAAAAGCCTGGTACTCTTCTCGCTGCACGGTACAAATCGCCACGGCTGCTTCTGCCTGAGCCAGGTCATTTTGCGATCGCTGAAGCTGCACCGTTTGGGTCTGTAGCTGAATTGCTAATTGCTCTAGCTGAGTTTCCAACTGCTGCGATCGCGTTGCCAATGCTGCCAAGGTTTCCTGCTCTTGCTTCAAATCAGCCAAGCGCGTTTCGGCTTGCAATAACTCATTTTGCGCCTGGGCGATCGCAGTCTGTTGCGCTAGCCGTTTCTGCTGCAACTCGTCTAACTGCTGCAATTCCTCATCGTAATGGGCGATTTCTCGCTCCAACATTTCCACCTGGTTTCTGGCATATTTTTCCAGGTCGTTAAGCTGTTTATACGTCTGCTGATATTCTTCAACCTTAAGAATTTTGTCAAAAATCGGTTTACGCTTTTCCCTGGTCAACAAAAAGTCTGCGGTAAAGGTGCCCTGCGGCACGCCAATCGTGCTAGAAAAAAGCTGGCTCAAATCGGTGCCCGGTGATACGCCCAAATGCTGCCGCAGCCAAGGCAACACTTCTTCTTTGATGCGGCTGTAGGGCAGACGCTCGTTTAATTGAGGGTCGTACAGCGTGTAGCTTTTGGTGGTGCAGCGGTGAACTTCGTAGGTGCGCCCATCGCGGCTAGAGACAAAAGCGACGCGCACTTGGGCACTCGCGGCTCCGTTGCGAATCAGATCATCTTTGTTGTAATCGCCGGAATAGTCGAACAAAACCCAAGCGATCGCTTCCAAAATGCTGGTTTTGCCTGCGCCATTTTCGCCACAAATCGCATTGGTGCCCGGTTGAAAGGTGAAGTGGCGATCGCTATGAGATTTGAAATTATTGAGCGTAACCGAAAGGATTTCCATAGACCATCTAAATAAAAAAGAAAAAAGAAGGAGAGAAAGAAAAACATTTCACTTTCAACTTCTACCAATCTTCTTCAAGAGTGATTGAGTCTTCTAAAGTGATGGGATACTCTTGATCGAGGAGGGATAAAGAAGTTTTGAGATCTAAGTACAAAGATACTTCCTTTTTGCCTCTGCCCTCTGCCCCCTAGCCTCTACTCCAAGTATGCCCGTTAGATTGAAGGATGATTCGATCGCTCGCAGCGTGATGATGCTTTGCTTAGGAACAGCAGCAGTGCTGGCGCTAACTCAATGGCAGATGGCAGGTCGTTCTGACCTTAGCAGTTCTCAAGCTTTACTGTCGGATAAGGAGCGATCGCAGCAGTCGCTTGTTGTCATAAAACAGTCAATTCAATCTTCCAGCGAACCCGATCCTCAAACCGCTGCAACCACAATTCAACCTTTAGAGCCAAAATCTGAAACTAAGGAAAAGACAGATTCTCGCATTGTTGTGAGTTTGAGTGAACGGCAAGTTCAGCTTTATCAAGGCGATCAACTGTTGAATAGTTACGCGATCGCGGTTGCCAAACCGGGCTGGGAAACGCCAACGGGCACCTTTCAAGTGTTAGATATGGAGCAAAATCCCGACTGGGTGCATCCGATCACCGGAATTACCGTTCCACCAGGAAGCGATAACCCTCTGGGTGCTGCCTGGATTGGCTTTTTGTCAAATAAGGAAGGCGATATCGGCTTTCATGGCACTAACCAGGAAGAACTGATTGGAGAAGCCGTTTCTCATGGCTGTCTGCGGATGCGCAATGAAGATGTGAAAGCGCTATACGCCCGCATCGGCAAGGGCACGACAGTCATTGTCGAGCAGTGAAGAGGGTAGGGGATGCTATGTTGTGTCTACTCACAGCCCCCCTATCTCCTATTCCCTAATTTGCGGGTCCAGTCGGTTGTTCATAACCGGGAGCATAGGCTTGGAGGAGGGCGCTGACTTGGGTGAGAATTTCGTCACCAGAACTCTTACCAATCACCTGTCGTTCTGGGAAGAATTCAGGGCGATCGAGGCTGCGGGCGATCGCTTCCCCAACCTGCTGAGCAATTAAGGCTTGCAGCTCTTCTTTTGCCCGCTGTCGTTGATAGTTTGCGCCTTCTTCAGTGGTGGCATACAGGGGCGGCAATCGGTTTAAACCGTAGGCGGCGATGTCTCCCAAATCTAGGGTGCGATCGCTGGTAGCTTCAATTTCGGCAACACGGGCGATCGCCTCTGTTAACACCAGTTCCTCCATCACGTTAATAAACTGCTTTCGAGGAACAGCCACTACTTCGCCCGTCAAAAGTGCGCCCATTAAGCGATCTAACGCCATATACTCTTCAATCGACAATTCCGAGGCGGTATCACAGATGCGTCCCACCTCTGCCTCCATTGCTGGGGTCAGATACCCGTCTTGCAGAGCTTGTTCAACAATCTTTTCGATGCTCATAGAGCCTCCTACACCTCGTTTCTGGCTTAAATTAGTAATTCGCTTTTTTAATAGTCTTGAATAATGGTGCCCTAGATTGTGCCTAGTAGACCACTTTCATCAAAACCTTAAAGAACAAATTATTCAAATCCTACCTCACGCCACGGCGAGGGATCGACTGATAATCCATTAACATATAATCCCCAGTGTAAATGAGGTCCTGTCACTCCGCCGGTTGCGCCCACCGCCCCGATGACCTGCCCTAATCGCACTAAATCTCCTTCCTTCACATTAATGCGGCTGAGGTGAAGATAAATGGTGGTGACTCCTTGCCCGTGGTCAATGCCTACCGTGTTGCCGTGGAGCTTAAATCCTTCGGCGACCCGTCCCACCAGCGATATCCGTCCGGGTGCAGGAGCCACTACCGGAGAGCCATAGGCTCCGGCATAATCAATTCCACGATGGTAATAATCTTTGGCAAAAACCCCATTGTAGTAACGACGAATGCCATAGCCAGAGGTGATCGCTCCTTGGTTTGGACGGCGAAAGGCACCCTGCCAGAACTTTTCAGGAGTCACGAGTTTTTTGAAGGCATCCACGCGATCGAATTCGCGATCGGTGCCATCGCTGCCGCTGCCTGAAATCCGAATAGATTGAGTCGGAAATCTGCGATCGCGCAGCTTGACTGTAACTTCAGCCGTTTCGCCGCCGCCTGTTGCCCGAATAATTAAGGTGCCCGGTTTATCGAGCGGCGTAGTAGGCACCAATGCCCGAAACTGATTAGAACCGCTCAAAAACGTTTGATAGGTTTGCTTGCCAACAGATACTTGAGGGGGTGTATTGATGCTGAGGTCGTCATATTGGGCAATAACTCGCAGTGTATCCCCTAGCTTAGGATTGGTTGGCGTGACCTTCACTTGCATCGCGGTCGCTGCGGAATTAGGGATGAATGCGATCGCCCCGCCAATCACTAAACCCGATGCCACTCGTTTTGATATTACAAGTGACTGATTCAAAGGGGTGCTGAAAGAAGAGAGTTTTACAGCTAAAGCTTTCAACGAAACCCACTCGTAATTCAACATTGCCACAATTTACAAAAACTGATTCCGTCAAGAATAGCGCTCAATCGCTGCTATTTTCTGTTTATGATCAAAGTTTTTTTGTATGGAACGCTAAAGCTTGGAGAAGTGAACTACCGCATTTGCGATCGCTGGGTAATAAAAACCTGTCCGGCGATCGCGTCTGGGATGGTTTATCAGCTTCCCTTCGGCTACCCTGCAATGGTTGCGAATGGCAAGGGCAATGTTTATGGATGGGTTTTATCGTTTGCTGACTCGGCTATTTTGCAAAAACTAGATGAATTTGAGCAACACGACTCGGATCTATTTCAACACTACTGTCCTGAATTGCCATTGGACGCATACCAATATCAACGACACGCGATCGCCGCCTTTAACCTAAAAGGCATTTCCCTTGGGGCTACTTGGGCATACCTAATGACACTCACGCAGGGACAGCACCTCGGCGGCGTTTTGGTGCCAGATGGCAAGTGGAAAGGAGCGAGGCTATAGAGACGCAATCAATTCGTCTCCACAACAACGCCTTGCAATTAACGAACGTTATTATTTGAGTTTTGAGGGAGTGGAGAAACCGATTCGCTATCCGCTGGATCAGCCACAGGCGTTTTAGAGATGGCGATTAAAGGCTGATCCAAAGCAATTAACAAGGGTTCTGGCTTAGCAGCGGTTTGGGTTTGTGCCGCATCGCGCGAGGATTGTGCCATTTGGAAGAAAGGCGATCGCTCACCCAATAAGCTAGAGGACACAGCCCCTACTGCAACGGCTGCAAGAGCAACCCCGCCCCAAATTGCAGAAAAGCGAGGACGGCGATCAACGCGGGCTAGAACAGCATCAACGGTGTGTTGAACGGATTTTTCATTAGTCACGGGACCGGGCATTGCCTGAAACGTTTGTCTCAGCCGGAGCAGCCGGGAATGGAGCTTTTGCACTGTGGGATCATTGGCTAGCCATTCTTCCACAGTACGGCGTTCATCCGCAGTCACTTCACCATCCATGTAAGCGCTCAGCATTTCAAAGCGATCGCGCTGCACGGCATCTAGCGATCGCGCTGGAGGATTGGAATCATCAGCCGAAGGCGGCATTGGTTCAGAGTTGTGGGGGTCAAAATTAAATGTCATTTCAACAGTGCTGTATGTGTGAGGAGTACACCCAATGCTTGACTAAAGCATAGAGAATCTAACTTGGAAAAACAAATTTCGTGGGATAGATTTGAATTGCTGGTTTGAATTGGGCTGATAGTTGCTTGCTGCTTGAGGCGTTTTAGTTAAGAATAGTTGCCTAAGCAGTGGCTACTCTCCATCTAAATAGCCTTGCAGTTGAGTTTGCAACCGAAGACGCGCCCTAGCAATTCTAGATTTGACTGTGCCAAGAGAGACACCCGTAATTTCGGCGATCTCTTCGTATGCCAGACCTTGAATTTCGCGTAGCACAATGGTGGTGCGAAACGCTTCTGGCAAATCTGCGATCGCGGTTCGCAACTGGTCATAAAACTCCTGCGAGGTTAAATCTTCTTCTGGACCAGGGGCATCTGATGCCACATCCCAACTCATTTCCCCGTCTTCCATGGAGCGGGGTGCATCCAGCGATAGCGGCGTGGCATGGCGCTTACGCTTACGCAACTCATCGTAAAACAAGTTTGTAGCAATGCGGCTGAGCCAACCTCGGAACTTACCCGGTTCTTGCAGTCGCTTAACGTTACGATAGACTCGAATCCAAACTTCTTGCGCCAAGTCTGACCGATCTTGCCAATCAGGAGCCAAATGATACAGCACCCGTTCAACATGAGATTGGTATCGCCGCATGAGTTCTGCAAAGGCAACCTTGTCAGGAGACTGACTGGCTTGACACTGCAAAATTAGGTCGTAGTTAGAGAGTTTGTCTGCTTGCACTGGCACCTGGGTAGATTTTGATTCCACCGATGACCAGGATAGCCGAAGTGAGTGATTCATGAACGGAACTTTACTCTACTAGACATTCCATTTCCCACGACGGGCTGTTCTGAAGAAAGTTCCCACTTCATGCTCCTGTTCAACATCGAGCCTTCGATAGACTGCACCCTGCTAAACTCGTTCAAGCAGCTTGATCAATTAGCAGCGCCCTTATGCCGCAGGGTGGGCGGTCTTTGCGTTGTTTCAGGAAAGTCGCACATCGCGTTAATTAGGCTTGAAGCAAGTCCCCAAAAGCTGTTGAACGTGATATTAAGAAATAAGCTCAATAAGCGAGTTAATATCCTGAATAAAAGTCTCTAAACTGGATAAAGAACAAAACCAAGGAGAATTGCATGACTGTAGCGCAACTATCGGCACAGGAGCTATTTCAAGCCGCTTATGAAAATCGTTATACCTGGGAGCGCACCTTTCCCGGCTATACCGCTGATGTGGTTCTCAAGCTCGATCAGCAGGAATTTAAGGGCACAGTGCGGGTGAACCCTGATCTGAAGGCTGAAGTCTTTGATATTGAAGATGAGCAAGCGCAAAAGCTAGTTCACGGTCAGCTTTGGGAAATTGCGATTCATCGAGTACGGCGTTCATTTGAAGAAACTCACAGCAAAAACACTTTTGCTTACGGCAAGGCTCATGAAGCGGGTGCTGTTGAAATTTTGATGGGCGGCAAATCTGAGGGCGATCGCTACGAAGTTCACAACGGCGAGGTTAGTCTGGTTCATCGTCATATGCACGGCGTTGTGATCACCATTAACACCTTCAGCACCCACGACACTGGCGAAGGTTACTTGCCCTACCGTTACGATTCTGTGTATCATGACCCTAAAACGGGTGAGCAAAAAGGCGGCAAGACTGTGTTTGAAGATGAATATGAACAAGTCGGCGGCTTCTCCATTTTAAATCGCCGTTTCATGGAAACCGATGTTAACGGCAAAACCTCAACCCAAGAATTTCTCTTTTCCAACATCCAGCTTTTGTTACCCAACGCCGCCTAGAAAGTAGCGTTAGGATCAAGTGGAATGATAGTTTTATAAAAACCAAGGTGAACCATGTCTGAAACGCTGACCTTAAACACTGAAAACGTAGAAACTGTCTTAGACGAACTGCGTCCTTATCTGATGGCAGATGGCGGCAACGTGGAACTCGTTGAAATTGATGGTCCTGTCGTTAAACTACGGCTTCAAGGTGCTTGCGGCTCTTGCCCCAGCTCCGCTATGACTCTAAGAATGGGCATTGAACGTCGCCTGCGCGAATTCATTCCTGAAATCGCTGAAATTGAACAAGTTATGTAAGCAATATTGGGGTTAGGGAGCTATAGCTTTTTAACCCTACTTTTTAGCATCGTTTGGCTTCGCTGGAGTGTTCAGTCAAACGATGCTAATGGCGGAAGCCTGATTTATGATTCACTAAGGCACCTTATAACTAGCGACTCGCACTACGAGATCGCCTTTGCGCGGATCTGTTTTGAAAACAAATGCAGCCTTCTCGGTTTCCCCGCGCGATAAAAAATCAATTTGCAAATCGCCTGATTCCTGAACGGCTAGTTTAACTTTTAACTCAGCAATGATCTGCACTGATTCAGCCGTTTCGCCACCGGTATTAGAAATTTCAAATGGAACATAGAACTGTCCATCCACTTCACGGATAGGTTCGGTGCGATTAATTGCTAGAACAGGTGGACTGTTTCGCCCGGTTGCCCAGCTATAAATGACTAAACCCGCCGTCGTTCCGACAATTAGGGATGAAATGCCAAAGGATAGCCACTCTGCAAAACTTCGAGACGGTTTTTTTGCTTCTGGGTCAACTTTAGTTTCAATATCCGTCATATGGCTAACCGTCCTGCTGCGCCGCCGATTGTGGCAGGCAACCCTAAAATAATTGAGTAGCTTAGCCAGAGATGCCAGGGATCTTGCCAATGCAACTTACCGAAAAACACCAGCATCATACCGGCTGCCAGCAATGAAACCAGGTATGAGATTAGCGTTTCACTGTAAGGATGCTGAAACAGCCCTTTCTGCTGATTCCGCTTTTGTTGATTGGTAAACCCGGCTGCAAAGACGATCGCATAGGAAACGAGGAGCGACGCTGCCATAACTGCCAAGAGCCATAGTCCATTCACAGCCGCCGCGATCGTGGGTATCTCATCGGTGGGCGCGATGTTGAATGCGATAATAACCGCTCCGATTAAAGTGCTGCCAATATCAGAAAACGTTGCGTTAAAAGTCGCTTGATTAGACTCAGAATCATTATTTTTTTGCGCTTCATCCTCTTGACCAGATAAAAACTGATTTGCTAGCGCCACTCCC
>JBBSCL010000022.1:0-13932 GCA_038250345.1 Leptolyngbyales cyanobacterium | reverse complement strand
GAAAAACATCTGAATTAACCATTGCCGATTAATTTGGACATTGAAGCAAGCACGACATAGCTCTTAAATTCATACCTAAGTGTTGCTATTTGGATAATCCACTTAATCGGCTCTGATTGATAAATCACTTTATTTGAGAAACAAACTAAAGTGCCGCAGGCGGTGCTGATTCGACGGGTGCTGCGGGTGCTTCATACACTGGCTCTGGCGGCGGTACATAAGCGGGTTCTGGTGGTGGCACATAAGCGGGTTCTGGTGGCACATAGGCGGGTTCTGGTGGTGGCACATAAGCGGGTTCTGGTGCGGGAGCCGGAGCAGAAACAGGAGCAGGTCTAGCGGGAGGGTCGATCGCTGCTGCGGGTGCTGGAGCTTTTCGTTCCGCTTCGCGCCGCTGCCGATCTTCTTCCGCCACTCGTTGCCGATCTGATTCTCGTCGTCGCTGCTCATTTTGGCGCTGAAATGATGACCCTTCTTCTTCAAAAGTGACTTTCACTCGCACATTGCTGCGCCCACCTTCGGGCACGGTTTTGGGATCAAACCGCCATTTGCCCATGGTTTCCAGGGTTTCGCGATCGGTGTCTGCGTTGCCGCTCGATTTTCGTAACCGCACATTAATTACCCTGCCATCGGGTGCAATGTCGTAGGTCACTTTTGGATCGCCTTCCGCACCTCTGTATTTTGGTTTGGGGCATTCTAAACAAGTCAACTTTGGCTTACCTACTGGCGCGATCGGGGTAGGGGTTGGACGCGTGGAGGTAGTTTGCGTGCCAGTGCCGCCGGGAGTGCCCCCTGATGTACCGCCGGGAACTCCTTTAACATCGCCATCGGGTTTCCCATCTGGGTTAAAACCCGATGGCACCTTAGCATTTCCAAAACCGCTACCGGTGCCATCGGGACTGGTAGCGGGACCACCGCCGCTGGCAACCGCAGTATCTCCGGTGGTGCTGGTCAGAGGAGAGGTTGGGTCGCTATTGGGTGAAGGCGGTTGATTGCTAGGGGCATCTTCACCCGGTGCCAAGGGAGCCTGAGTGTCGGGGGCAAGGGGCGGCGGCGCAAGATCGGGGGCAAAGGCAACCTCTTGGGGTTCTGGGGCAATCTCCGGCTCTGGCTCCTTGACTATTTCTTGAGGTTCTTCCGCCTTGGGTGGCTCCTCAGCATTCTCAATCACGACTTCCATTTCATCGTCTTCGGCTTCTGCCTGTCGCCACACGCCAGGGGTGGGAACTGCCATGGCGATCGCGTGCAGTATTACCGACCCCAATAAGCTAAGCAACACAAACTTGAACAAAAATTTTCGTTCTTTTTCGCGCTGTGCAGTAGTGAGTTCTAAGATACCCATAATCAAGTTGGTCAATAGCGGGTGAGAGAGTTTTTAGGCAGCAACAGAAAAATTGAAGCGGTGGTGGAAATCAATTTTTTACTAGATTCAATTCTGGTAGGAAAAACAGATTTAACGTTAAATCCGTTTCGTTGAAATCGCCATTTTTACGCCAGGAATTTGACGCAATTGATCCATAATTAGAACCACTTCACCATGTTCTACTGTTTGATCAGCATTGAGTACTACAACCAAGTTTTGATTGGGTTCTACTAATTTCTGAACGCGATCGCCTACATCCTCAATGCCAATTTTTTGTTTATTCAAAAACACTTCAGTTTTTTCGTTCACCGTAATCGTAGCGCGGGAAGCAGTTTTTTGTTCTGTCGCCGATTTTGCTTGCGGTAGGTTGACTGGCAAGCCCTCAGTGCGAGTCAGAAACAACGTAGACATGATAAAAAATGTGAGTAGGGCAAACATCACATCCAGCAATGGCAAGACATTTTTAATTTCAAGCGGCTGATCGAGCAAATCAGGATCAAAGCGACGACGCTTAGACATGAGCGACCTCCCGCTGCGATCGCAGATGCAATAGCTCTAACTGAGTGCAAGACTCATCAATGTAGGCAACCTGCTGAGCATAAAACGATCTGAAAATATTGGCGGCAATTAGCGCCATCACTGCCACGACTAAGCCAGCAGCCGTGGATACCAACGCTTCACTAATTCCAGCGGTCACCCCTAAGGTTTTAGAACCACCGACCTCACCCAAAGTGAGCGACCCGAAAGACTGAATCAAGCCAGTTACTGTGCCCAATAATCCTAGCAGCGGAGCCAAACCGACAATCGTCTCAAACACATTGTTAAAGCGCTTCAGGCTGGGTATTTCTGCTTGGGTTCCAGCATCTAGCGCTAACTGAAATTCAGTCGGCGTGGCATTCGGAATCGAGAGCGCTTCTAAAAATACACGCGCGATCGCTAAGTCGATATGCTTTTTAAGCAATTCTTCTGCCAATGTCGGATCTTCCTGATACAGTTGCAACGCTCTGCGGGTGACTCGTTTTTGCTCTTTTTTCACCTTCCACCAAAAGAGCGATCGCTCGATCGCCAGCGCTACAACCGTTATAGAGAAGAAAACCAGGGGAATCATGACGAATCCACCTGAGATCAAAATGTCGATGAGTTTTGACATGGCAGTGTGTTGAGAACCGTTGCGAAAAGAAAAAGGAAACCTGTAGTCATTCTATTTCCAACAGCACTATAAGACTTAATGAGAATGAAAGGCAAGTATTTTAGTTTTGAAACTGGCTAAGCTACTCTGACGGCGATCGTCATTCCTGTTCCAATCGATTTAAACATATTGACACTTTTATTTAAAGTTAAAGCTAGTTTCTTAAAGGGATTTTCAGTAAATCTGAAACTATCGCTGAAGATAAATTAAATGAAATTACCCACCGAAGGCTACTAAAACGGGTTTTAGCCTGCCCCTAGAGTTCATTCTTATCAAGATAAAGATTGACTTTAGCTACCAAACATATTACTTTTTAAGATCTCTAATGAGAAAGACTCTTAATACGTAATAAGTCTAATTTGTTCCGATTGAATCATCCTGAGCAGTTTTTGCTGGGATGCTAGAGATTTTTTGGCATCATTTTTTGTTTGAGTGTGAGGATTATTTGTGAATTACTTTCAATTGAGTAGGCTAAGTCTAATTGCTAGCCTGTTTTCAGTCAGTGTTTCTTTGCCTGTTGCAGCAGAAACTATTCCAGTAAGAAATCGCGGCACATTTCTCAAAGAGAACCATTCTGCTAAGACGGTGAAAGAATGGTTGGCGCAGGTTGAAGAAATGAAAAGCGACTCTCCAATTCAGGTGGTTGGAGTCAAGCTGAATCAAATAAAAACTGGGTTAGAAATTATCCTGGAAACGCAGGATGGCAAACCGTTAGCCGTGGATGCCAGCAAATTCAGGATGGAAGGCAATACGCTGATTGCGGATATTCCGAATGCCGTGTTGATGTTGCCAAGTGGGCGATCGTTTGAGGCGACCAATCCCGCTAAGGATGTAACTAACATCGCAGTGACACAACTGGATGCGACCAACATTCGAGTCAGCGTGACAGGAGCCAAAGCGCCGCCGACTACAGAAGTGGTGCTGAAAGTGGGAGAACTTGCCTACAGCCTGAATCAGGATGATGAGGCAGATGAGGAAATTGTGGTGACGGGCGATCGCGCTGGTTATAGGGTGCCCAATGCTTCCACAGCAACTCGTACCGACACTCCCCTGCGTGATGTTCCAGCATCCATTCAAGTCATTCCTCGACAAGTGCTTGAAGACCAGAAAGCAGAGCGCTTGCAAGATGCCTTGCAAAATGTCAGCGGTGTCACCAAACGGGGAAACTATGGCGGTGGAGCCGCAGGGGGATTTGTCATTCGGGGCTTTACTCAAGAAGGGAACTTTAGAAATGGACTGCGCGACAACAACTTCTATGCCTTTCCAGAGATTGCCAATATTGAGCGAGTCGAGGTGTTGAAGGGACCTGCTTCTATTCTATTTGGTCAGGTTGAACCCGGTGGCATCATCAATCTCATTACCAAACAGCCCCTGAGTGACCCTTACTACTCGGTCGAGTTTACTGCGGGGAACTATAGTTTCTACCGCCCTACTTTCGACATTTCCGGTCCTCTGAATGCTGAAAAAACGGTTCTTTATCGGCTAAATTTTGCTTATCAGAACTCTGGAAGTTTTCGCGATTTCGTTGATACAGAACGCTTCTTCGTTGCCCCAGCACTGACCTGGAAAATTGGTCGTAACACAACCCTCGATATTGATTTTGAGTATCTACGAGAGAAATCTCCGTTTGACCGGGGGCTTGTGATATTGGATGATAACTCCTTTGCCCTTCCTATTAATCGCTATCTTAACTATCCTTCTTTAGATAATTATAGCCAGACAGTTTACAGAGGTGGTTACAGGTTTGAACATCGATTTAGCGATGACTGGCGCATCCGAAATAGCTTTCTTATTTCATCATTTGATGCAGGAGGACTTAGTGTTAACACGGCTGGAGACTTGATAGACAACCAATTCACTCCTAGAGACTTTTATGACGATCGATTCATTGTTCAAAATTATGGTGTGCAAACTGACCTGATTGGAAAATTTAATACTGGCTCGATCGCTCATCAGCTAATTCTAGGATTCGATTTCAATCGAAACACCTCTTTCTATGAATTTGAATTTGCCAGCTTATCCCCCAATGACATTTTCAATCCAGCATTTGACATTCCCCGTCCTAGCATTCTTTCAGATCCCGCTAGCTTCTCAGATCGCACAGATACGTGGGGAATTTATCTGCAAGATCAAGTTGCTTTGTTAGACAATCTGAAACTCTTGGTTGGGGGACGATTTGACTTTTCTACTCAAAGGAGTCTATCTGACCCTGTTAGTGAACAATTTAATGATGCTTTTAGTCCACGGGTTGGCATTGTTTACCAACCGAGTCAAGCCATCTCGCTCTACGCCAGCTATAGCACTTCCTTCCGCCCTGTAATCGGTATTTCTGCTACCAATTCACCCTTTAAACCGGAGAGAGGTAAACAATTTGAAGTGGGCATTAAAGGGGAGTTTCTGGATGGCAAGCTAGCGGCAACATTAGCAGCCTTTGAGATCACAAAAAGCAACGTCTTGACCTCTGACCCCAATAATTCTAGATTTTCGATTCAAGTTGGTGAGCAGCAAAGCCGGGGTGTTGAGTTAGATGTGATCGGCGAGATTTTACCAGGGTGGAACGTCATTGCAACCTATGCCTACATAGACGCTCGCGTCACGGAAGATAATGAAGTTTCCATTGGCAATCGATTGGATAACTCAGCGCAACATACTGCCAGTTTTTGGACAACTTACCAAATTCAGAAGGGCGATTTGAAAGGGTTTGGCGGAGGACTTGGATTCTTTTTTGCTGGGGATAGACCAGGGGATTCATTGAACACATTTGAATTGCCAAGCTATTTCAGAACAGATGCCACCGTCTTCTACAAGCGTGACCAATGGCGGTTTGCGCTCAATATCAAAAATCTCTTCGGGGTTGAGTATTACGAAACTGCTCAAGGCAGAGAAATCATATATCCTGGTGCGCCATTTACCGTGCAGGGTACGGTTTCATTTCAGTTTTAATTCCATTCTCCTATCGCATAACCCACTCAAGCTGAAGCCCAATTAAGTTCTACTTTTTCCAATCATTAGGAGCGCATTACCATGAGATCTAAAAAGCTACGGGATGTGTTATTTCAGTTACATCGCTACATTGGGCTAGTTGTTGGGTTGATTCTCGTGATTGTTGGATTAACAGGTAGCTTGTTGGTGTTTGAGCATGAGATGGATAATTGGGGAATTCAACAGCATTTTGGACATACCATTCCTCAAGAACAGCGTCTCTCACCAGGAACACTGGTAAATACTGTGAAAACTGCCTATGCCCATCATCCAGATTGGAAAGTAGGACAGGTAAATATGCCTTCTAATCAGGAGTTTTATACGATTCGACTAGATCGCTCAGATGACACTCAGTGGGAAGTGTTTGTGAATCCCTATACTGGTGTGGTGATGGGCGATCAACAACGAGAAACTGCCTTGTTCAGTCGCTTGTTAGCTCTGCACTATCAGCTACTCGCTGGCGATATCGGCACGAAAATTGTCGGCATTGCTGCTTTGTTCCTCTGCGTTTTGAGCATCACCGGAATCATGCTTTGGTCAGGTTGGCGCAAGTTCTTTCTGGGCTTTAAGATTAAGTGGAATGCTCATCCAAAGCGCGTCAACTACGATATTCACAAGGTTGCAGGAATTGTGACGGCTGTGTTTCTCGGCGCGATCGCATTCACCGGATTTTGTTGGAACTTCTACGACCAAACATCACCGCTGATCTATGCTGCAACGTTCACACCTAAACCGCCGGAAGTTCAATCTACTGTGATCCCAGGCAACCCACCTTTGGGATTAGATGAGATTATTGCGCGATCGAACACTGCGCTTCCCGGTGCAGCAAATACGTTTATCAATCTGCCCAGTAAACCTGATGACGCGGTTGAGATTTACAAAAAACTGCCTGGAGACACCGAAGACTTCAATAGTTCTGTCAAACTCGATCAGTACAGTGGCAAAGTTCTAGCTGTCACAGATAGTAGAGTTGCGGGATTGGGCGATCGTGTTCTTAACTCCTTCACGCCCCTCCACTATGGTACTTTTGGCGGTTTGCCAACGCGCATTCTCTACGTCTTTGTGGGTCTTGCACCGCTGATTTTGTTTATTACCGGGGTTGTTATGTGGCGATTTCGCAAACCCAAACCTACAACGCCTTCCACAATGCCATAGAAGGTAAAGTTCTAAACATTTACTTTCTATGCTTCTGTGGCTGGCACCGCTGCCGTTTTGCTCTGATGCCATTGCAAAAACTCATCCAATAACTCGAAGAACCACTTAAATGCCTCTTGCTCATTCGCACACTGCAATTGAATCATCGCTGCCCAAGAATTGCTCGTTGAAATCTTCATCCGCTTCTGTAGCCACGGCTGAAACTCATCATAAAACTCAATTTCCGCCTGATTTAACTCAATTCCTAGCTCATGCCTAGCGGTTGAATAGCCTTCTAAAAAGATAAACAGATCATGCGCCGATGCCCGCCCAATATACATACCAGGTCTGACCCGAATTTTTTCCAAGAGATCAAACATTCCCGCCATAAATCCTCCTAAAAATCTTCTAACTCTTCAACTAGAAACTCATCGTTACAACTGCGAAAATCCTGAATCCATTCGTTCCGTGTTAGCCCCTCACTTGACAAATTATCGAATACCCTGCCTCGAACCTCCACACCATAATGAACACCATTTCTCGTAATCGATTCATCTATTCCCAAATTTTCTAATCGTAAACTAAGGATGAAACGCTCTCTATATTTTGTTTTTAGCCGCAATACTGTTCCCTCGATCTGGTTGCTTTTCAACCAGTTCAAAACGGCTCTGGCGCACTCTTCACATTTTAATAGTCCGTAGCTGCTGACGATCGCCCCAATCGCTTGATAAATTTCCTCATCTGACACGTTGTTCACCCTTCAAACTCCTGTACACCCAAAAATCTGATGGTAAACCGTTCCCCTCTACCAATCGCGCTTTCCTCGGTTTATTCCATGACTCTGGGCGATCGCGCCACTGATCTTGTTCATCACTGGCTTCACCATGTGGCGGCATCGCCGAAAACAGAAAACCGATCTACAGGATGAAAAGAAAATGTTTGAGCCAATCAGTAAAAGATAGCCCTGGAGCTTCAGATCGAGATGGCGCTTGGCAAGCAGAACCGAATTTCTGCGATCGCACAAATCACTTCGTTACAAATTCACTTTCAACCAATCAAAAATATCACCGAATGTCAACTGCAACTCTCGACAAAACTCTGGCACTGGTAAAACAGATTCAGTTTCTTCAAACGCTAAGGGTTGTTGTCCCGCAGGATAAGCAGCAATGAATCGCTCATCCGGATCAATTAACCAGCTCATTTGAGTCCCATGGTTAAGAGCGTGGATAATTTTCTTAGTAACCTTTGTATGGCTTTGTTCTGGGGAAATAATTTCAATCATCCAGTCGGGTGCTGCGGCAAATTTATTCGCGATATCCCCATTTTCATCAATGGGGAGTCTTGTCCAAGTGAAGACAGCGACATCGGGAACGATAGAACGTCCGGCAAAAGTACACCGTAATTCTGGTAGTGCCAAAGCTATTTTCTGGGATTTGGTAATTGCATTGATAGCACTCGGTAATTCCAATTGGATAAGGCTATGCTTTCCTTGGGGCATGGGTTTTTGAATGATTTTACCATCGATGTACTCGCTAGCGGGTTCAGTTTCTGGTAACGCGAGAAACTCTTCTAGGGTCAATATTTTATTTAGTGCTTGTACCATTGTGCTTCTTGCCCCAACACTTTTCATTATTTTAACATCCTGGATTTCTGCCGTTTATTGGACGCTCTCCAGGCAGGCTCTAAGTCGGCGATGGGATGAAAAAAATCGGCACTATGGTACTTTTGGCGGTTTGCCAACGCGCATTCTCTATGTCTTTGTTGGCTTGTCTCCGCTGATCTTGTTCATTACTGGCTTTGTCATGTGGTGGTTTCGGCGTAAGCAGAAGGGGAAAGCAGATCGCGCATCCGTTACGCCTTAATTGGGTAGTTGATTGGGATCGATGCCTTGCGATCGAACATTCACGGAAAAACACGATGCTATACGTAAACATCCAAATTACAAAAGGTGCAACGAGAGATCAGAAGGCTCAACTAGTCAAAGAGGTGACAGCTTCGCTTACGCGTATACTTGGCAAGAAGCCAGAGCATACACATATTGTTATTCAAGAAGTTTCAGAAGAAGACTGGGGCTTCTCAGGTTTGTTGACTGACGATTGGAAGAAACAAGCTTCTCAATCACAAACTGAAACCTAGCTCTTCTTGAGAATGTTGATCTCCGCTAAGTTGCAAGTAACGGTTAAGTTGCAAGTAACGGTCGCCCAGTCAGGGGAGATAACACCAACAACCTATGAATGAGTCAAGGCAGTTGCTTTCTCGTTGCTGGGAGGCGCACCATGCACCATCGTGGAGGCATACTCAACGCCCACGCCATAGGCTCCAGAGTGTTCTTTCACCAGATTGATCACCGCATCGTAGGTTTCCTTGCGTGCCCAATCGCGCTGATATTCCAGCAGCACTTGTTGCCAAGTAACGGGAACGGCTCCCGCCTGCACAATCCGCTGAATGGCAGTGTCATGAGCCACCTGACTTGTGCCACCAGAAGCATCCACAACCGCATACACTTCATAGCCTGCCTCGATCGCTTGAATGGCTGGAAACGCCAGACAGACTTCTGTCCACAGGGCTGCCATCACCAGCTTTTTGCGCCCGATGCGCTCCACTTCTGCCACGAATTTAGTATCTTCCCAGGAGTTCATGCTGGTGCGTTCGATCGGCGTTTGGTCGGGAAAGATTTCTAATAGTTGTGGCCACATATAGCCGCTGAAGCTCTTGGTTTCAACTGTGGTCAGGATGGTGGGCACATTGAAGATCTTGGCTGCCTTTGCCAAACCGATCGTGTTATTCACCAACAGTTGGCGATCGATCGAGGCAACGCCGAAGGTCATTTGCGGCTGATGATCAATCAAGATCATCGTGGAATTTTCGGGAGTCAACAAACTGTGAATCGTCATGAACGTTTCTCCTAATTGAGTGTGAGCGATCCGGTTTAGGGCGGCATGGACTTACAGAACGGGTCATTCCCCTTCCTGCCATGCTCTTTGTCGGGTTAGCGGAGACAAAGTCTGTAGCTTTCTGCTATGCCGCCATATCAAACAGCAGCACTTCTGCATCGTTAGACGCGCCTTGCAGCATCAGTTTTGATTCTTGAGCAATGGCAGCGCCATCGCCAGCAGTGAGGGGTTGGTCGTTCAGTTTCACGGCACCGCGTACCACTTGTAGCCAGGCAACTCTTCCCTCTGCCAGCGCATGATTCACCGTTTCACCGTCTTGTAACGCTGCGGCATAAAGGCTCACATCCTGGTGAATTGTAATCGACCCTTCACGACCATCACGAGAGCCAACTAGCCGCAGCTTGCCGTGCTTCTCTTCCTCTGTGAATGTTTTTTGCTCATAGCCCGGTGCAATGCCTTCTTGCTCCGGCAGAATCCAGATTTGCAGGAAGTGGACAGGCTCAGTTTGGGAAGCGTTGAATTCACTGTGCCGGATGCCCGTTCCTGCCGACATCCGCTGCACATCACCCGGACGAATGATCGAGCCTGTGCCAATGCTGTCCTTATGTTCTAATGCGCCTTCAAGGACATAGGAGATGATTTCCATGTCGCGGTGCCCATGTATGCCAAAGCCTTGAGCGGGAGTGACTTTGTCTTCATTAATGACGCGCAGATCAGCAAAACCCATGTAGTTGGGGTCGTGGTAGTTGCCAAAAGAGAAGGTGTGACGACTATCGAGCCAACCAAGGTTGGCATTGCCACGATCTTGAGCAGGTCGAATCGTAATCATGTTGTGTGCCTCCGAAAGGGTAGAAGCCATTTGTTTTAGTCACATTGCTATTATGGATTGAATCTCAAATAAAGACAATATACTATTTCATATACAGATTGTCTCTTAAATAGCAACAATACCCTTATGGACAAGTTTGATAGCATTCGCGCCTTTACTCAGGTTGTGGTTTCGGGTGGGTTCGCCGCCGCCGCACGAGAAATGGGGTTGTCTCGATCGACGGTCAACAAGCTCGTCATTAGCCTGGAAAATGAGCTGGGTGTGCAGCTTTTGCATCGCAGTACAAGAGTTGTAACTCCCACTGAGACAGGACTGGCGTTTCATGAGCGGTGTGTGGAAATTTTGGCGAGTTTAGAGGAAGCAGAGCGATCGATTACCCAACTGCATGAGGAGCCGAGGGGCAAACTGCGGGTGAACGCTCCGATGTCGTTTGGCACGATGTATTTAGCTCCAGCCCTGGCTGACTTTTTGGTGCAATATCCTGACCTTCAGGTGCAGCTGACATTGAACGATCGCTTCATTGACCCGATCGAAGAAGGCTTCGATGTAACGGTGCGAATTGCCAAACCGCAAGAGAGTGCGAGTTTGATTGTGCATCCCCTGGTTTCGGCTCCGCGAGTCCTGTGTGCTGCTCCCAGCTATCTTGAATTGCATGGCGTTCCGGCTCACCCCGATGAACTGCGCCGCCATTCTTGTTTGCACTACGGTCAGCTTGCGGTTGAGAATCAGTGGACGCTGATGGGAGTTGATGGAAACCATACGATTTCAGTGAAGGGGGTATTGTGTTCTAACAATGGCGAAGTTTTAAGAGAAGCGGCAGTGCGCGGCTTGGGGATAACGCTTCTGCCCCGATTTATTGTGGAAACCGAACTTCAACAAGGGAGCCTACAGATTGTTTTGCCCAACTATCAACCTCCTGAACTGAGCATTTATGTGATCTATCCGGTCAATCGCCATCTCTCCATTAAGATCCGGCTATTGGTTGACTTTCTTCAAGAACGGTTTGGACAGCACCCGGATGAGAATGAAACTTGAACTTGCTATTAGCTTAGGGAACTCCTATAAATCTGTCTCTAGTCAAAAGATTGAAACGCTTCTAGAAAACGCTCGGTTTTGACTCAACAAAAGAGCAAACTCAATCCTTAACTTTCGTTGGGTTCGATTCAGTCTAGGGCTTGTATAGTGAGACTGTGGTGATGTTGGAACGATCACCCCATTTCTGGGGAAAACCGTGAGAGGGCAGTGTGATGGCAATTGAACTACAGCTAGAACCCGAAATTGCGTCTCGCTTAACGGCTCAATCGGCGACTCAAGATCGATCGATGCTCGAAGTCACACTTGCAAACTTCTGTCAGCGCTGGCAGATTGCAGAGTTTTATCTGTTTGGCTCAGTGCTGCGCGACAATTTTTGTTCTGATAGCGATATCGATGTGATGGTGAAGTTTACCCCTGATGCACAGTGGGGTTTTGAATTTGCAGCGATAAAACGAGAGTTAGAGGAGTTGTTTGGGCGTGAAGTTGATTTGTTGACTAAGGCATCAATTGAAGCGAGTCATAATTGGATTCGACGCAAAGAAATTTTAGACACAGCAAGGCTAATTTATGTCGCGGGATGATGCTTCGCTATTAGATATCTACGAAGCAGGACAACAAATTTTGTCCTATGCCGAAGGGCTGTCTCAATCAGAACTACAAGTAGACAAAATGCGTGTGTCTGCAATTCTGTATCAAATTGTGATTGTTGGTGAAGCAACAAAACGGCTGTCACATGAATTCAGGTCGCAGCATTCAGAAATTTCCTGGAGTGACATAGCAGGAATGCGAGACATTGTGACACATCAGTACGATCGGGTGGATTTTAGAATACTTTGGGATGTGGTTCAGCAAGGCATTCCTAACCTATTAGAAATGCTTGCCCCATTACTGCCCCAAGAACCCGCTGAGTAATTCCCAAGCCTTACTGATCCAGGAGTTTGCGATGGTAGCCCAATATCCTGAACATGAAGTACAGCAGAGCGATCGCCCCTCCCTAGTGCAAACCCGCCTCGCTATCCTGAAGCAGGAAAATGCAGCGTTGCGATCGCGCCTTCAGTCTTGTGGGCAGTCCCAGGCAATGCCGCAACCCAGCAGTAGCCCTTCAGCTTTGGAGCATCGCCTGCTTGAAGCCACTGCAACGGCTGCGAATGCCTTGCTAACGATCGCGCCCTTCGATCAAGCCGTCAACACAGCCCTGCAAATTATTGGGGAAGCGTTGGACACCGATCGCATTCTTGTCATTGAGAATTTTGCTCATCCCTCCGACTCGTCATTCCTCTACTGGCGGATTTCACACGAGTGCGACTCGCCCGGTACAGTGGCTCAGCTCTCTGACCCAGATTCGGCACAAGGTAGCTATGAAGAGGTTCAGTGGTTGTATGAGCTTTGCCAACAGGGGCAAACCCATAGCTACTTAATTGAAGAAGCGCCTGAACCCTTCCGCAGCGCACAAGCCGCTATTGGAGTGAAAGCAACTCACGCTGTCTGTATTCATGTGGAGGGCAAGTGGTGGGGTGTGCTGGGGATTGATGATTGCCGAGAAGTAAAACACCCGACTCTGGCGGAACTGTCTGTGTTGAAGATTGCCGCTGACTGTATTGGTAGTGCCATTGATCGCGATCGTACTCAGCAAGCCCTCCTGCAAGCTGAACAAGCGCGATCGGCGGAACTGCAACAAGCAAACGAGGAATTGCAGCAGCGCGATCGCCTGCTCTCGACAGTAGCAGCAGTTTCTAAGGATTTATTGGAAAGCGCGGAAGTAGACAACGCGATCACTCAGGCACTTCAGAGAATTGGAGAAGCGGCAGGAATTAGCCGGATGCTGCTGATGCGGGAAAGGCTAGAAGCCAGCAGTGAACGGTTACAACATCAAGTCATTCAGGAATGGGTAGCCCCAAACGTTCCTAGACAAATGGATGACCCTGCTACCAAAAGTGTGTTCAATGATGAGTGCGGTGTTTTGATCGATGAACTGCGTGTAGGGCGTTCTATTTGGCATACTCTTGAAGACTTTCTCGAACCTGCCCAAACTCATCAAGCAAGGATTGAAGTGAAATCAACGGGCGCAGTGCCCATTTTTATCGAAGGAGAATACTTTGGTTGTGTTGGGTTTGATGACTGTGTCACCCATCGCCAGTGGACAACTCACGAAATTGACGTGTTAACAACGGGTACAGGGGCGATCGGGCAGCCCTGCATCGTCAGCAGTTGACCGATCGCCTAATTGCAGAACAAGTTCAGGCTGAACAAAAACGCTCGGCTGAACTGGTAAAAGCGAATGCTGCGCTCAAGCAAACGGTGGATGTGCTGGCAACTGAAACCGATCTCGATCACTTTCTAGGACATGTGCTCAGAGTAATTGCAGCTCAACTTGACGCACCGCTAGTGCAGACTGGCGGAAGAAACGAATCAGTTAATCGGAGGGCATGAAGGATAAGCTGAAGCCGTAAGGTTATAGTCTTTTCCCTGGATAACTGTGATGCCAACACCCCATGCCCAACCCATTTCT
>JBBSCL010000021.1:0-14087 GCA_038250345.1 Leptolyngbyales cyanobacterium | reverse complement strand
TATCGTTTTCGCATATTTTTTGGGGCGTAAATGAACGGTAAGCCTTGAAATTGCCTCGCAGTAGGCATTGCAAGAGATGAAGTGAGAACGGCGATTAACCTCCTTTTGAGCGCACAGAAGCAAATTAAACATATACCTGTAAGAACAGACAAATTTTTTATACGAAAGACTGATACATGGTGCAGATATAAGAGATTTGTATGAATCACTCCTTGTTTGTGAAAGCCTGAAACCCTTAATCAGACTTGCTATTGCCGTACAGTACCAGCAGGGGCAAAAGTAGCCGAGTAAACGTCTGCCGCTTTTACATATATAAATGCTTGTGCGTAAGGGCGTCGATTGCTTTGGACAGCCAAGATTAAAAGAGACTCTCACTAGCCTTCGCCGCCTGCTCTCAGTGCAGAGTGAGCAGCGATCGAGAAACAGCCGACCTGATCACGATATGGCGCTAGCAGCAGGCTCACCTTGGGGTATGTCCACGGTGCGGCAACTCTACCAGGAAGAATGCTGCGGGTGCTTGGTTGACCGAACCGGCAAAGGGGCACAAAGCGCGATCGCAGAGCAGCCCGCTGCCAGCCAAGCGGCGTGAAAGCGCTGTAAATACCTGCCCTGTCCGCAAAAAGGAACAAGCCGCGCAGCTAATCTGCTAAGCGGACACTCTTAAAAAAGACGCACTTAATCTGTTAAGGCTACTGGCACTTGTCTCAGAGCTGAAACCCATGCTGCGAAAGACTTTCAGCAACTTTCGCTCTCACGCAGCTAATTTGTTAATCGACAGTATAACTCTAGCCTTTCATGGCTCTCTACCCTTTTTCCTCAATCCCGCTACTGTTTGACTTTCACCTACTTCTGTCGGGCAGTTAGGGGTAGCACTACGGCTAATTACGATATAGGTCGCTTCTTTAATGTGGTATGAGCCGTCGAGCTGTATTTCTAAGAAATCAATCCCTTTATCGAAAACCACTCTGTAAAGGATTCCATCAGCTCGCCAAATCTGTAAAATACGGCCATGTTCAATGGTTAATGATCGGTCAGGATGTACTGTAATATTGAGTTTAGCTCCGTTGACACACAAAGGAGCCAATGCGGTCTCCAGTTGCCGTGTTCGCTCAGCAGCAGGTTGAGGGTATCTATCTCGACTGTTTTCTCTCGTATAAATTACGATTCGAGTGCTGTCAGAGATGTTTTCGCTTTCTAGCAGCTTTGCAAAGAGCTTTGCTCCCTTTTCATAGAAAAAACGATCGCTATAAGTGATCTTGGTAATTTGGCTACCAGCAAGACAGGCTGCTAGACCCAGTTTTTCTCGTAGCTTTTCTAGCGTGAGATTACGCCAAGTGCGATCTGGAGTGATTAAGACTGTATCAGAATCTTCCAAGTCGCTGGCACGGATAAGCTGACCTTTGATCTGAACTAGCCGTTGTCGAATATTCAGGACACCTGACTTCTGGCGTGTTTGGAGCCATTCATAACCAGCATCGGTTGAATTTAGACCCAGCGCTATCCCAGATCCCTGATGTGTGGAAATTGCCAGTATTGGGAGTGTATTGGTTGTCGTCTGATAGAGATGGAGAATTCCTTCACTAACCCATTGTGCTAATCGTTTTGTCAGAAAGCGATGAGAATCAGAATCGGGTTTGGGTAGCTGATGCACAATCAGTTCCAACGATGTTCCGGAATTACGGCTGGCATGAATCCCATCCGCCAACAACGCCAGCCAAGGCATTGGCGCTTTGTGATCCAATTTCAGATCATCTTGTAATGTTGGTAAGTAGAATTTGATCGTTTGAGCCGTCCGGAAAAGTACAGGTAATTCGTCTGCGACTGCTCCGAGAGGAACGCGATAAGAGCCATTAGCAAAGGCTTGGAGTATGGCATCAGGTAAAACTGTTTCCACAATGGGCTGTAAGAATTCAGCGACTAAATGCCGATCGAGTTCGGCGTGGAAAACTTGATTGGAGTAAGTGCGAAGGCAATCATAGCAACTGGTTTCGCAACTACAGGTAGAAGTCAGTTGGTAGGCTTTCTGCAAGACTTCACGAAAGCTTTCCGCAATCCGTTGACTATAGCCAGCGCCACCCGGAACGTTGTCATAGAGGATGACTTCTGCTTGACCGTTGGACAAAGGACGGAAAAGCCCATCGAGTTCTTCGCGGCGAATATCCAACTTCACTGCCGCTGCGGCTAACAAGGCATAGGTGAGAGAATGCCAAAAGTTGCGGCCTGAATTAGTGGGGGCATTGGTAGAGATCGAATCGACGGTGCGATCGCCCTGATAATGGGCAACTTGTTCGAACAACGACAGCCGCTTGGGTAGATTACGAAATTCAATTTTTAATAAATCGCTTTTGAATTCATGCCCTAAATGAATCGGATCATAGCCACTGGTGCATTCTTTTCCAGTAGTAGGATGATTATGGTTCAGCGTTTGTTGATTTTGTTGCTGAGTCCTCCTACGACTGGTTGTATGTCTTCCGGAGGCGGATAATTGCTGTTGCACTAAATCAGTGAGATCACGCCCACACTTGTTGCAAATAAGAAAAGCCTGAGCGCCTCTAGTGAATGGGCCGCGATTTGCCAAGAAAAATTGCCCACTGTGGCTACTGGTTAAGTGGCAAATCTCGTCAATATCCCAGGAGGACGCTGGATGACCAGAGCTAGCAAGAAATACTTGTGATGTGGGTTGCCTAAGAGGTTTAAGGTAGGGTGTGACTTTGGCAGTTACAGCATGATCTGTAGTGAAGGCTTTGGGGACGCGATAGGCACTTACTTTTTGATCTCTAGCTTCTGCTGGACGTTGCTTGCAAGTCGGACATTCTTCAATGGTGTGATCGGCATTGGAAGAGGCTTCAAAGTGATTGCAGAATTTGCAGACCCAATAATATTTCTTTTCCAAATCTGCTGGGCGCGATATTCCAACGCTGTGATGCACTCGATCATCCACCACAATATCTTGCCCTGGTGCATACTCTGATAAGGCAAGGCGGCGATCTCGTTCTAGTCGGTGCCGACCTTGTGATGAGTTGAATTCGTTGCTTCCTTCTGTTCGTAGACGCACGACATCGATCGGAAAACCATAAATTGGCAAAATACTAGCCTGGACTAACTGTTCATGCAATTGGCGACTTGCGATTTTTCGCAACTCACTTAGCAAATTATCTGCACGGCGTTGGAAAGGAGCACGTTGACTACGACTTTGAGCGCTAATTTCTTCATCTAACTCTGTCAGTAAATCGACTAGCTCGTTCCAGTCGCTTAATTGATCGCCGATGAAACGATCAAAATCTTCCAGAAAGACCATCATGAAGCCCTGAACTATAATATTGCTCAGCAACCGGTCTGCCCATTCCTGGCTCAGTGTTCTAGCTTGATCGCTATGTAACCAATCTTTGAACCGAGCCGACATTGAAGTTGCCGCTGGTTTTGCATCTGGTAAGGCAGACGGATTGTCGTAGGACAACTCAAAGAAATCGCCAATCCGGACTTGCTCTGCCCCTAAGCCTTGGGTGGCTAAAAAAGCGGAGAGTAATTCAGCGCGAATATGGCGGTGTTGAATTTGCTGATTGCCGGGGTCGAGGCGCGGAATTTGGTTGCTTCCGGCAATTAAGCGTTCTGGCTGCTCAAAGTAAAAGCGATCGTGGGGCCGACGTTGGCCGTACATCAGTGTTACAGCTACCCCATCGGTGCGTCGTCCAGCGCGCCCTGCCCGTTGTTGATAATTGCTGACATGGGGTGGAAAGTTTCGTAAAACGACGACCTGCAATTCGCCAATATCCACGCCCATTTCCAGCGTTGTCGAGCAACTAAGGAGGTTGATCTTCCCTTGCCGGAAGTCATTTTCTCGTTTTGCCAGTTCCCCTGTGCCAAGTTGAGCGGTATGTTCTTGCGATCTCAATGGCAGTGGATGACGTTCTTGGTCGCTAATCAAATGTTGGTGATAATGTTGCTCTGCTTTGAGTTGAATATCATTTGCTGCGTAGTAATCAAGTGTGCCGGTACAACGATAGGCACGACAGGCAGCTAAATTAAGTTTAGGATTTTTAATCTGAGAAAGCTCTGGAACATGAACAATTTGCTGGCAGCGATCGCAGTGATACCAATCTTGAGCTGTCTCGACGACATTCAACAAATCCCAATTGAGGTGAAAGCCTTTTGCGGTTGTGCGGTTAACTAAAAAATTATGGGCTTGTAATTGCTGAAATAGTTCTACAAATTGTTCTCGATTCGGTGGTATCAAAAACATGCGGGAAAAATACCAACCGAGACGGCTCTGGGTGACGATTTGTCCACTCAATTGCTGATATCGCGGTAGAAAATCTGGGCAGGCTTGATTGTGCTTACGGTCTTCATCTGTTTTCTCAAGGAAGAGCACTTGTTTTGATCGTCCCTTCGCATCCAACATAGATGGTCGTGCACCGTCCACTCCGCCAGTTTCTGGAAAATAGTCGGATGCGCCTTCAATGCTAACAATGCCGGAACGTCGAATGATGTCTGTGAGTCCAAGCAAGAAAATATAGGCATCCGCCTGAGAAATCACAAACTGAGTTGCAGTCCATTGCACGATTTGATCATCTAGATTGATTTGAACATGACAAGCGAGCAGCGTGTAAGCCTCTAAAGAAGAGCGTCGGGCATAGGGAATCGCAAACTCGCGTAGCACTAACTCTTTGGCACGTTTTGTCGCCAATTCTCGGCAGTCCCGCTCATTTTGGCTACCATTAATCGGATCATTGGGATGATAGCTCCGATGATGCTGAGCCGAATTACGATCGGGATGCGGAATTGATATCGTTAAAAAGTTCTGTTGTAGTCGATTAATCACTTGAGAGATTGATGCAATCCGATCAGCATCTTTAACCTGTTGGAATGCTTGCCAAACCATCTGCCGATAGAGAATTTCAGTATGATTCCGTTGGAAATCTGAGGCAAAGAACGCGGCATCCTGCCTGCCATCAGAGAAGGTTAGCAGTTTACGTTTAGAGACGCTTTCCTGGTTGCCTAGAGACTCTGGTAATAGCTCAAAGAGCCGATCAATCATGGCTTCAAGCGGAGCATCGGTATAGGCGATAAAGCGATTGATTGCTTGCGATCGATTAGACCGACTGCCACAGGCCGCGCATTTTGGCAAATAGCAGCCCTCCGTGCTCTTATCATCTTTATGACGATGCCAAGCTAGATGGTAGTGTCGCCTCTGAGTATCTGCTAAGGATTTAAACGATTCTAATTGGGGCTGACCAATCCAGCCATCACTAAATTTGATGGAAAATTGACGTGTTAGAAGATCAGACTTGTCTATGGTCTCATCATCGGCGATCTCGTCTTCTTCTTCTTCGACCCGACTATTAGGCGGTTGCAGACTCAGTGTGTAGATTGCAGGATTCTTCTTGACGGCTTGATTGGTGCGCGGGAGCGACAAAAGCTTACCTGTTTTGCTGTCCCATTGCGTCAAAGCATACACTTCGCCACACTGGGCACAACTGCCCAATTCTAAGACGGGTGAGTTGCAGCGATCGCACGTATGTTTCTCATTCAGATACAGTTCTTGACAAGCTGGATTCACACAGCCATAAACGCCCTCCAAGCTCCGAAATAGCAAGTGTAGTCGGACGGGTAGCAGCGGTAAATCCTGAGTATTTTCTCGTGCCAGTGTGCCGAGCTGAAGTAACTGCGCCAGAGCAGCTTCCGCCGTTTCAATGGCTTCTGGATCAAGGGTGTCATCGAGTTTGCGTGGTAACTCTATGCCCCATAGTTCTGGCGATCTCGCAATGTCACTCCACGGCTGCGGTGCTTTACTTAAGAGATTAATCAACCGATGCATCAGGGGATGTTGCTTTAGCGCCCACCATAGCAAACGGTGAAAATTTCCCTGTGCTTGTTGTTCGGCTTGGCTTAACTGTTCCGTTGGCACCAGGTAGCTGAGTTCACGCATCCAATCGGTAAATGGAGCATTGGGATCGGGAATCTGGAAAATACTCAAGGCTTCGAGAATGGATTGGGCTGGCCAATCGGCGGGTAATGGATAAGGCTGGCCCAGTCGCACACCGGCATCTTGACGGCTACCGCGAATCACTTGTGCGAAGTCTTCATCAAATAAATCGTGAGCAAATTGCAATACTTGATGATTGTCCGACGAGGTGCCTAAACTTGCACTCGTGGCAATGCAGCGAATATTTCCTTGAGGTTGATCTAAAGATACCTTAAATCGTTTCAGTAGCATCGACACTTCCGTTCCTGTTGACCCGTCGTAGCTATGAGCTTCATCAACGATCAGCGTGTTAAATGTGTTATGTGAGGCTGCAAAGATTTCTCTTCGTTCCTTTGGACGAATTAACATGTGCTCCAACATGGAGTAATTCGTTACCAAAATGTGAGGTGGCTTTTCCCAGATTTCTTGTCGAGAGATTGCTTGAATTGACTGAATCTTGATAACAGCTTCATTGACTAAGCGATCGCGAGTACTGAGATTAAGTTGTTGCCGTTCGGTTTCTGTGAAGAGCGATTGCAAATCATCTGGGTCATAACCACTCAACTCTGCCCGGAGAGAATTGAGGGCATCTTTAGGATCTTTTTCTGTGCGACTGGTGTAAAAACCAAAGCGGATCAGCGGGCGGTGCGGGTCTTGTTGGCAAAGAATTTGGCGTAACCGCTTGACCTGATCATTAACCAGGGCATTCATGGGATAAAGAATCAATGCTCGAACCCCTGCCATTGCCAGATTATTTTCTTCGCGCAATAAACGATCCATCATGGGCACCAGGAAACATTCGGTTTTTCCTGAACCTGTGCCAGTGGCAACCACAATATTTTGCTGATCTTGAACGACGGCAGAGATCGCGGCTTGCTGATGTTGATACAAGCGACGATTGCTGGGAAACAACTCAGTCACACTGGAATGCAGCATACCCGCTGTGACTAATTCTGCGATCGATTGACCGGGCTGATAGGGCTGTGAACCTTCTAAGTAGGGATGTTGCCAAGTGATTCCGGGTTGATCTAATTTGGCTTTCAGCTTCTGGCGCAACGCCTCGTCTTTAATTGGATACGCTGTCAGCAGATAGCGGATAAAATCCTCACGCGGCTGGGTAATGGCATCAATCGGATTCAGGTAAGCGTGATTCATGGTGGGCAATCAATGTGGGGGACGATGGATGACTAAACTAACTGACATCCCAGGCGAACAAAGGCTTCCTTGATTAATGGACGGTAAGCGGGCAATACGAGGCGAGTGCGGTAGCGATCGGGGTCAGAGTCCGACAGCCGCCAGAGCCATCTGGCATAGGCACCGGGCAAAATTATGCCTTGCAGGTGCAATCTCCCTGGCGCTTCGTCCCATTCAATGGGCAGGAGCTCCTCTGCTGCTGCATCTTGGGCAAACATCGTGAGGACGGCTGTTTCTGGCTCCAGTTCATAAAATTTTCCCTCCCGCAGCCAAAGGTATTCACCTGTGGGTAGTTTGAGCAACAAGTCTGATGTTAAGGCTTGGGTGGAATAACTCGATCGCGGTTGCCAGCGTTCTGGTTGACTTTTCAGAGCTTGCGGCTTGTATACTTCAATTTCTGGATACATGAAAAATGGATTATCTTCCAGCGGCGATCTCAATATCCGTGGCTGGCGGGGCTGAGGTAATTCCTGCAAGCTATCTTCAACAGTCATTAGACAGACACCGATACGCTGTAAGTCAGCCTGAACCCGTTGAAAATTTTGCCCTGAAGGGCGAATGAGAGTTTCCTGCTGGGATTGATTGGTTTTTAGAGTTTGATGCACCAACGGTAGGTATGCGCGATCGCCCTGAAATCGCAGACTCGCCATGTCTTCCTGACTACGTGCCAGCACTGTTGGAGGCGCGATGCAGTAACGTTTGCCCATACCTGCCAAGATTTCACCCTGTGCCTGTAATTCATCGAAAGCTCGTGATGCTTCTAGCTGCCAATCTGTAGCGCTAGGAGGAGCGGCATAGTGCAATAGACTCAAGATCTGTTGCCGAGTTAGCGTCAGGGGTTGGCCAGAGTTCTGAGGCTGCCGATGGTTACTGAGTAAGGTTGTGATAGCAGTTGTCCAGTTCATAACTTAAGCTCCTCCCCGCATGCGGTTTACTTCAGTGTCTGCCAATGGTCTCCGATCCATATCGGCGAAATGGTCAAGTCCTTGGAGCGTTTCACGAGCTTTAGCTTTTTCTTGTACCTGTACCAGAATGTAGTCGGCATAATCTGCGGTGGCGGTACAAGGTTGAAAAGTAGTAATGCCTGTTACCTCCACGTTGTTGGTTTTCAATCTGTGTTCCAATTGTCTGCAGAACACATCACGCTTACGCTGTCTAACCGTGACTCGATACCAATTGCTTGTAACTGACTGAGGTCGCGGGTGGGTGATAGGTTGGTCTTTCTTGGGAATTTCAGGGGTCTTTCCGGCGGGCGGATTAGGTAGGGCTACAAGTGCAGCGCTCTGCCCTATGGTGATTAACAGTTGCCGTTCTTGTCCAGAGAGTTGATAGCTCAGTGCGTAAGATTCAGACTGCGGCAGAAACTCATAGAACTGCGCCAGAGAAATTTCTAGATTGCCCGTGCGATCGGATCGCAGACTGTAGTCAATTTCATCCTGACCATTGCTCAGCCACAATGTCATAGAGTCCATAGCCCATAGCCCTAATAGCTGAATATTTGCTGCCCAAAATTGAGTCGAGGTTGCAACTTGAATCGGTAGATGGGTGCAGTCTTGATTCTGGTAGCGGACTTTGAACGGGCGTGCTGAGGGCTGTGTGATGCAGTAGTTGTCTCGGACTTCAAAGCGATGAGACCACCGATAGGAGGTATTCCACAGTTTAATTTCATAGTGTCCAGGAGCCTGGATTGAGTTATGTAGGGGGAGCGATCGCATCTCATTGGGCGGCAGTTCTTCTACCTGCTTCAGGAGGACGGATTTATCAGTTACGTTCTCAAGCAAGACATTTAATGTCGTCGCCTGGGTCATTAATGGTAGCCACAGCGTGGGAAGTTCGAGATAAATGGGGCTTTTACCCGGCAATCGTAGTCCTTGCATGACGGGCTCAACGGTACGAGACTTCCACTGAATTAATTGAGGCTCAGCCGTTGGAGACTGTCGCAGAGTGATGGTTGCCTCTGAAATCATCCGTTCTAAATGCACGCCACGCCAACCGCGTAGACTTGATGGAATCCCTCGGTCTCTTAACTCAGCACCTGAGTCAGTTTCGATAACAGTTTCTTTAGGCGTAAAACACAGTATTTCCGATACGCCGATGATCGCTGGCTCAGACGGTTTTAGAGCAATATGTTCGCCTGTAATTGCATCAAAAACCAAGCAGGTGACATCACTTGAAGTGCCACTGCAAGACCATTGGTGCAATTCAGCGCGATTATGATTGAGGAGTGTACAGTGCCATTGTTCAGAGACTGTCTCAACCGGAATAACCAGTTCCGGAATTTCTAAACCGCCTTCTTGTGGTAGTGTTTCCTCCCACTCTGCTTCAGGGATTTGGCAATATGTTCCCCGTAGATTGCGGCTCCAGTTTGGTTTCCAAAGCGTTTGCTCTGGCAATACCAATTGAGTATCGAGCGATTCTAAATCGAGTTCTAGAAAGACTCGTTTAGGGCGAAGGCTGATTAAACGGCGACGAGCAGACGTACTATCGCGTAGGGTGATCACCTGAGTCAGAGTCTCCCAGCTTCGCAGAAAAAAGTTGCGAGGAAGGTAAGAGCTTGCTAATAGAGCCTCTCGGTCTTCAGCATTGAGCAAGATGTTCGGTGGTAAGTCTTGTCGTTCTAATTCTTGAGCAACCACTGCAATCCCTTGCACCAATTGCCCAGAGATTGGATCAACGTCGGAATCATCATTTGGGTTGATGGGGCAGCTAGATTTGAGGAAGTTTTTTAACGTTCCCCAGCCTGGGTGCTGGGTCTGGCAAGTATCGAGCAAAATTTCAGATAAAACAGTGTGATCCGCTTCTGCCAAATGCTCCCAGCCGTAGTTTGCTTGCAGATCCTGCACCAATTGAGCAAACTGATCCAAATTTTTCTGCGGAATGCCACTTTGGAGCCATAGCGTGGAAACATAACGATAGCCGCTTTTGGTCCGAACTAGACCCAATAAATCTATCCCTTGTTCTGCGATGGTTCGCAATGTTTTCTCGGCATCTTGCGTGTGGGACAAATTTAGCCGCTGACAAAAGCCTTGCCAGAAACCATTATTAGAATCTGAATAGTAGTAAGCATATTCTGAGAGTGCCAGGGTGACAGCCTTAACCCAGGCATCAGAGGTATTACCAAAACGATCGTGTAAGCGCTTCTCAGTTAAACTGCCCACCCGTTTCAGATTGTCCCCAACCATTTCCATCAGTTTATCGGTCGCTGATCTGGCAATTTTGAAGCTGCCCATAAATCGCTGCCCCTGGGGGAGATCGCGATGACTCCAGTATGGCAGGAGCTTACTTTGCCAAAATTCTTCTGTGCTATCGGTGTCAACAAAGTTGAGTAACATACTGGACGACTCAGGTACTGTATTAGAGGAGCGACGAATGGACTCTGGGTTGGATGTTCGCATTTCTAATAGAACAGCCAGTGTTAATTCATCTGCAGTGGCTGCAATGTCCTTAGCATGCCCAAGCAACTTGGCTGACTCCCGGACTTCAATCAGAGGTAGTGAATCCTTTACAACAGATACAACAGCTTGTCTAGGCTGTTCCCGGAAAGGCGACTTGGCGCTAACCTCGGACAATGTTTCACGATGGGAAATCTGGGCGACAATCTGCGTCTCTAGCTGTCGTTGCTCTACTTGAAGGCTTTCTATAGTTTTGATGAGTCGTTGCTGACAAGCTTGTTGCTGTGCGACGGCAGTATCCAGCTCGGTTTTGGATCGCTGTTGAGTTGAAAGATGAGACTGCAATATTGCCAGTTCTGCTTCATGGCACTGCCGCTCTAAAAGGGTACGCTCTAGCGCCTGTCTTTCCCGGTAAGATTCCACCTCCAACGTTTGCAGCATGGCGGTCAAGGCACCAACCTGATCTGCTCGTTCTCGCTGCTGGCTCTCTAGTAGGGCAAGCTCTGACTGCTTTGCTGTGATTTGTTGTTGGATCTGCGTTGAAACTGCCGTGTTCTCAGAAAGAATCGTCGATAGGGCTCGCTGCAAGGTATTACGGTGAGTAATCTGTACCGTCATTTGAGCCTTCAGTTGTCGATATTCAGTCTGGAACTGCTCTATTCGGGTGGTTAACTGTTGTTGGAAAAGCTGCTGTTGGTTAACTGCTATATCTAGCTCTGCTTTACACTGCTGCTGAGTGGCAATTTGGTTTTTTAGGGAGGATAATTCCGTGGCTTTACGCTGCTGTTCGGTGGTGCTTGATTGCAGTTCTTGTTCTGTCGTCTGATAAAACGTTTTCAGCGTTTGGAGTTCAGCACTGAGCGTCGCGATCGCAGTTTCCTGTTCCCCTTGTTGTCGAGCTAAATCTGTTAGATTTGCACTGGTAGCTTGGTACTGCTCCTGTTGAGAGTGAATAGTAGCTTGTAGGTTAGCTAGCTCTAATTGCTTCGCAGTGATGGTTTCCAGTAGTTTTTTGGAGATTGTCTGATCCTCAGAAAGCGCTGTCGATAATTTTTGTTTTCCCCCCTCCAAAGTCTGAATTTCGGCTTGAAAGAGAGAAAGTTTTTGCCCAGTCTCCCGATGCCGGACGAGTAAAAGGACGACAACAGATGCGGGAACTGCTACCAAACCATTGAACGTGGATTGTTTTAGATCGCGGTTGAACGGTAGGCTAACACCAAAACCGACCCCGAAGGCAACGGAACTAAGTAACAGCCATTGCTTGAGCATTGATTTAGTTCAGCTCTCAACTAGTTTTACTGCAGGGCCGTTCCAGCCTACATTTAAGCCAAGGCACTGTGAAATTCAGAGATTTTCGCATTTCAAGGTGCTTTAGTACACATTAACAAGTGTTTTGGATGATCAGGAATAAATTGCTAATATTTAGATTATTTTATTGAACCTTCATTAAAGCCCTTGAGAATGGCGTTTTTACTTCTATATAGTTTTAGATATAATATTTTCTTTTCCTAGACGAATGATGGAGAACTTTAATTATGTCTCACCCCCATGCCGAAATTAGGGCTTTCCAGCGGTTAATGCTGCTGATCGCGACCTTGATTCGTCATCCAGGCGTGGGTGGAATTGAGCCCCACAGCCATTCGACCAGTGCTCATCACACTGCGCTGAAAAAGGTTCAAGAGCAACTTTTAGGGATGGGACAGCAACAGGGGATTGATATTGCTGCTTGTTCGGTTCCGACACTGCGTAAAGACTTGGGCGTTCTCAGACGTTATGGAGTTTTAAGTGATCGGATGTATCGCTGGGGATATTTTCTTGGTACAGGTGTGATGACTGAAGTGGAACTTCAGGCAGCACTCAATGCTTTACAATCTCAAGCTAAGTATCAACGAGATCCGCAAGTAAAGCAGATATATCAGACTGTTTCGCGCCGATTGTATGGTACAAGCAATCAGGATGGACTTTATCCGTTACGCACTCAACTTGATCGCGTCATTGTTCAAACCGATCCAGAAGAAATGATGTTGCGTGGTCAGTACCGCAACACACTATTTCATCATCTGGCACAAGTTGAAGCAGCGATTCTTGAGGGACAGGCGCTTGAACTTTATCATTGCCACCACCCCTATTCATCTGCTAAACCCCGCTATGTTCAGGTTTATCCCTTACAACTAATTTACTCAGATATTGCCTGGTATCTGCTGCATGAGGATTACCACAATGAACATTTGGCGATCGTTCGCCTCGATCGATTCAGTGAGTATTGCCTGGTCTTGGGAGACTGCCCACGGGGATTAAAGAAGCAGCTTCAGAGTCTACAGCAAGCCCACCGTCTTTTAGAAAGAGGTTGGGGGGTCTATTTAGGGAATTCAGAGGAACAGAAGCAGGAACTCCGAAGAGAGCTGTTGTTCACCTCGGTCACAATCCGATTTTTCTCGCCCGTGATTGATTTCATTCTGGAAGGCGAATGCCGCCATCCCAGCCAAAAGATTACGTTGGGTAGTCGTGATCTGGCTACAGGGCAGCTTCAATTTGTTGATTACACGGTAAAACTGCCACGTCGATCGCTGAAGGCATTCAGCCAATGGGTCAATCGGTTTATGGAATCAGCAATATTTCTGGAACCCTTGGATATGGCAGATAGACATCAGCAAGGAGCAACCGCATTACTAGAGAAATATAGGCTGCTATAGAAGTACTAGCAGTTCTATCGTATTGCGTCTCTCAGGTCAGGAAGATTAATGCCATTTTGTAGACACGAAAAGTGAACCACAGTCGAATGCCACTGACGGAAGCTGTATCAAGCAGCCAGTTTAGCTTTAAGGGCTGAACGCGGCTGTTGCATTCTCGGGAATCGTTTGGGTCTGCGCTTAGCGACCCTTGGTTCGACCCGGTTCAAACGCAACGGTACTAACTGATCGGCAATGACTTGTAGCAGCGCCCTGTAGAGCCGTCATCGATTAGGAACAGTTGCCTGAGCCAACTCCGGTCTGAATTGATTGAACTGTTGTCGCGTTGCCTGCAAAGAAAGTTGTCTTTTAACACGCTTTTTGGGCTCTGACGCGCTTTTGGTGAAGCGAGGTTTTTCAACCGCCTGAACCCCAGATGCCACAGGAGGAGAAGGAGTGATCGCGTCCTTTGGCACCAAAAGTGAGTCTGAACCCATTGGTTGTGAGACTCGACATTTGCTGCTGGCGCAGCCTTCATGCCATACGTGAACCAAAGCAAAGCATCAGCAATAGCAAAATACGCGCATAGATTTATATGTAATCTGTGCGCGTATTTCGTATATACTGATCACAACTTGAGCCACAGAACCCACCATGAGTACCGCGACCCGCTTTGATTTAACGAGAGAGGAGATTGTGACCCGCTTTCGGCAGCGCATCGCCAGCGCTGATCGCACTCGCCTGACGAGAGAAGAACGCGAGTTGTTGACCCTGTTGCTGAAGGATCAATGCATCAGTCTCAATCAACGGGGTGAAGACACCTACGAGCGCTTGCAACCACTCTGTGAGGCTGAGAAAGCCTTGTTGCTA
>JBBSCL010000020.1:0-14227 GCA_038250345.1 Leptolyngbyales cyanobacterium | reverse complement strand
GATGCTGGTGAGTGGATTAATTGGGCGATCGCGGCTGCTGGATCTTTACGAACAGGCGATCGCAGCGGAGTATCGCTTCTACTCCTTCGGCGATGCCATGCTAATTTTGCCAGAAGCGAAGTTATAGGTTTCAGGTGGCGGTTTTCAGGTCTCAGATGTACCTGATGCAAGCAAGCAGAGCCATAGTATCCTCCCTTTCCTACCCCTAGCCTCTTGCCTCTTGCCTCTTGCCTTCCTAACCAATACTCAGCGGATCAATATCGATCGTAAAACTAACCGAGTTGGGGCAGAGATCTCGCAGACTAGAGAGGAATGAGGCGGCGATCGCTACGGTTGCCGGAACTTTGAGCAAAATTTGCCAGCGATAACGACGGGCAACGCGCTCAATCGCTGCCGCCGCCGGACCCAATCGCTCGACTCCCTGCTCTTGTAATGGGTTGAGCGCCGCTGCCACCTGTGCCGCCGTCGTTTGCACGATGCCGGGGCTAAGACCGCTAAACTTGAGCAAAATCAGCCGACCATAAGGTGGATAGTTGAGCAGCGATCGCTGATGCAGTTCGGTTTGGACAAAGGATTCATACTGCTGATGCTGCACGGCGGCAATAACTGGATGGTCGGGGGAATAGGTCTGCAAAATGACTCGACCAGGGCGATCTCCTCGCCCACAGCGCCCCGCCACCTGAGTCAACACCTGAAAAGTGCGTTCACTAGCGCGATAGTCGGATAGATGCAGCAATCCATCGGCTGCCACAATGCCCACCAGGGTCACCTGGGGCAGATCAATTCCCTTGGTTAACATTTGAGTGCCCACCAGCAAATCGGCTTCTCCCTGGGCAAACCGGGTCAGCAGCGATCGATGGGCACCTTTTGTCCGGGTTGTGTCGCTGTCAAACCGAAGAACTCGCAGTGCGGGAAACTCCTGCTCTAATGCCTGTGTGACGCGCTGAGTGCCGCTGCCAAAATGTTTGAAATAGGGCGACTGGCAGTCTGGGCAGACCTCTGGATGAGCCTGAGTGTAGTTGCAATAATGACAGCGGAGAACAGGACGCGCCTCAGCGTGGGTTTGGTGATAGGCAAGAGACACATCGCAATGGGGACACATCACCACATAGCCACAGCTTCGACAGGAAACAAAGGTGCTGTGTCCGCGTCGCTGAATAAACAAAATTCCCTGTTCGCCAGCATCGTGTAAGTGATGCAGCGCCGACTGTAAGGCTTTGCTAAAAATAGAGCGATTGCCCCGTCCCAATTCCTGCCGCATATCCACCACCTCGATCGCGGGCATCGGACGAGCCTGAACGCGAGTCGGCAACGAGAGATAAACAGGCGAATGTTGAATTCCGAACTCCGAATTCCGAATTCCGAATGGTTCTTGAGCCGCCACTGCCTGATGCGCTACCCACGTTTCTAATGAGGGAGTGGCTGACCCCAGAATTAGGGGACATTGTTCTAACTCAGCTCGCCACTGGGCAACGGTGCGAGCGTGATAGCAGGGGGAGGGTTGATCTTGCTTAAAGCTGCTGTCGTGTTCTTCGTCCAAAATAATCAAGCCCAAGTTGGCAAGGGGCGCAAAAATGGCAGAGCGAGTGCCAATTACGACCTGCGCGGTGCCGGTGAGCAGTTGCCGCCATGTATCGTAGCGTTCCCCATCGGATAAAGCACTGTGATAGACGCAAACCCGATCGCCAAATCGAGCGCGAAAGCGATCGGTAAGCTGGGGGGTTAAGCCAATTTCAGGCACGAGGACGATCGCGGATTTTCCTTGGTGCAGCAGGGGCGCGATCGCCTGGAGATAGACCTCCGTTTTGCCCGATCCAGTCACCCCATGCAGCAGCACCGAGGTGTAGGCAGTCAACGGCTGAATTGCAGCTAGGGCAGTCGCCTGATCGGCAGTTAACGCTTTAGGCACATCGGGCGCAGCATTGACTCCCGACTCCGATCTCAGCACTTCTCGCGGCTGAATCACTACATACCCTTTCTGGGCGATCGCCTTTAGCGTGGTAGAACTGGTTTGGCACAGCGCCAATAAATCCGTCAGCCAAAGCTCTCCCCCCTGACGCTGCAACACTCGCAGCACCTCCTGCTGGCGGGGGCTTAATAGAGCCACATCTGCTCGATCAAGCAGCGTCACCGCCTGACGCTGCTTGGGGCGGATTGGGGTCGGCGGCTGCAAATAGCTTTCGACCCAGCCCAATTTGAGCAAGTCTTGTAGCCCCCGGTAAGCATTGGGCACCTGTCGCTGCAAATATTGCCAGCTATAGTCACCCGTTTTACTACTTTGAAGCAGAGTCAGCACTTGCTGAGCAACAGGCGAGATCGTACAGGGCATCGGTTCTGAGGGTGGCTCTTGTTCCTGACCCCTGACCCCTGACCCCTGACCCCTGATTCCGCCCCCCTGCTTCTGACTCAGCTTAATTCGACGCTGCGATCGCCCCAGCAACCCAGTTGGCAATGCCATCCGAATCACCTGCATCAAGGGTGTGCAATAGTACTCAGCCACGCGCAGCAGGATTTCCCAATAAGCAGGCGGAAAAAAGCCTCGTGCAATCACCCCATCGATCTCACGTAGCTGTGCCAAGTTCACTCCACTGGGCAGATGATCTAAACATTGCACCACGACACCGCCCATCTGCTGTGCCCCAAACGGCACGCTGAGAATATCTCCTGGCTGCACCATTAGCCCAACGGCTAGCCCATAGGTGAAGACTCCCTGCACACCGGGACAGTCCACCAATACTTCCACCCAAAGCCCGGTTTGTTGCTCGCAGGCAGCCTCGATAAATACTGGCGGCTTAGAGACGGGCAGTTGAGATGATAGCGCTGGCAACAGGCGACCTTGGGTCATTCACCCTCCGTGAACAATGTAGACACTCTATGGACAGAATACACGGTAGCGATTAAATTTGAATCCGTACATATTTACTTTAATGGCTTGCTCCACTGGTTGAAACTTATTTCAATTACCATAATCTGGGGTATCGAGTGGCTTCAGTCGCTGCCGAATATGTTCTATTACCCTAGCAGTCAATTGATCGAGAGATTCATTCGGACTATACGGCACCTGCACGTCGGCTTGGGCATACAGCGATCGCCGCTGATCCATCAGCATTTGCAGGCGCAGGCTCAGATCGGGGAGTTGCTCTAGAGTCGGCTCTGATGTTTGCAACTCTGATGTTTGCAACAACGGGCGCTGCTGATCTCCTTGCAGCCGACGATGTAGCTCTGACAACGGCACATCTAGCCACACAATGATGCCATGACGCAGATAGCTCCAGTTTTGTTGTTGCAGGACAATTCCGCCGCCCGTGGCGATCGCCAGCCGTGTATATGCCGATAGCTCCGCAAGTACCTGAGTTTCTAGCGATCGAAAGCCCGGTTCACCTTCCACGGCAAACAGATCCGCAACCGATTGCTGCGACACCTGCTCAATCACGCTATCCGTATCAAAAAATCGGTAGCCCAACTCTTGCGCTAAGCGTTTGCCAACAGTGGTTTTGCCTGCCCCCATCATCCCAATCAGGTAGAGATTGGCACCTTTCAAAAAATCGTTCATGGTTTCGAGATCGCCTGCTTGCCAGGATACTGACATGAGTATAGCGGCACAATCTGGCGCAATCTACCGTTGCGATCGCTGATCATCCCCTGCTTCCTCATCTTCAAACCAACTGTCGGGGTTGCGGGTAGAGTTGCTTGGAGGTGGAGCAGGCTGATCCTCCAGCGCTCGGTAAGGTGGCACCAACACCCGAAAATCCGCATCGACGACTCGCTCAGTTTTGCCACTATCCGATTTACCACTGCCTGTTCCACTATCCGACGGTTCCGGTTCGCCATAGCTGTAGGAGTAAGCAGAACCTGAGCGAGATCCTTGTTTTGGCTGCTGCGGTTGCTCAAAGCGATCTGGCGCTGATGGAGACGACGGAGAGGCAGGGCGATCGCTGGGTGACTTATTCCAATCATCGCTCATGCCCCGCTCCCAATCATCCCCATCGTCATTCTGGTTCGATTGAGGGCGCGTCGTTGATCGACTTGCCGCTGTCGCCGCAGATCGGGAAGCAGATGTCTCGTAACCGCGCCAATCCTGCCAAGCTGCATCTCCCTCTGCCTCGGAGGGTTTAGCTTGACTTGCCGCTGCCGCCGCTGCCGTTCTGTTTTTCTCAGCAGGTGTTTTTGAAAAAGGCTCTGAAACAGTGTTACGACGCGACGACCGAACTTGAGAGCGAACGACTTGCCCCGTCAAAAAATTGGATAGCCCTACCAAAAAAGTGATGGCAATAGTAGTGAACGCTCCCGCCGCGATCGCTCCCAACATCCACCAAGACAGCGGTAACGCCGGAGTTGGACTACCCAAAAACACCAGTGGCAGCACCGGAGTGAGATTTTGAAGCGTGAACAGAGTCATTGCTCCCGCGATCGCCAACAGCAACATCAAACGAAACAGCATGGTTTCACACCATCGCAACGAGCTTCCAGCTTAACTCACAACGCAGGGGACAGGGATGAGGGAATAGGGAATAGGGAACAGTTTTGCATTCGCCATTCGCAATTCGTCACTCGTCATTCCCTCCATCCCATCGCTTCAGCGGCACACAGTCAATCTCTAACTGGTCTAAGGCGCGGGCGACGACAAAATCGACCAAATCTTCAATGGTTTGGGGCTGGTGATACCAGGCGGGAATGGCGGGAACGATGCGGACACCCGCTTCTGCTAGGGTCGTCAAATTTCGCAGGTGAATCAGGCTGAAGGGAGTTTCACGGGGCACAAGTACGAGTTTGCGTCCTTCTTTTAGCTGCACATCGGCGGCGCGTTCTAGCAGATCGGAACTGAGACCCGCCGCTAATTTGCCAACGGTACTCATACTACAGGGAATGATCACCATGCCTAAAGTGCGGAATGAACCACTAGCGATCGTGGCTCCCACATTGTTCCAACCATGGCAGATCAATTTCCCCCCGGTTTCTACACCCGCTTGCTGCCTCCAAAATTCTTCCTGCTGGGCAAGATCAGGCGGCATCCGCACGGATTGCTCTGCTTGCCACACCATGTAAACAGACTTGGAGGCAACTAGCTCGACCGTATAATCTGCCTGCAACAAAAATTTAAGCGATCGAACCGCATAGATTAGCCCAGAGGCACCAGTAATACCGAGAATGAGGGGATAGGAATGCACGGGAATTGAGGATTAGGAGGAAGAAAGCCATAGGAAAAAAGCCCTAGTAGAAGCGTTCCGCGAAATGCCCCTACTGCCTCACCCTATCATTCCTCTCCGCCGTTTTCAGGATTGTCTTCCCGATCATGGTTTTCTCTATCAGGGTCTTCCCGATCAGGGTCTTCTCCAGTTTCGCCTTCAATTTCGTCATCGCTCGCTTCGCTGCCGCCGCCCACTGCCAGTAGGTCGATCTGCTGACGGTAGTAATCGACGCTTTTCACCTGAACTTCGATGCGATCGCCCAAGCGATACTGCTTCCGGTTTTTGCGACCTACTAAGGTTTGCTGACGAGAGCGATATTCATACCAGTCATCTTTGAGCGAACTGACATGCACTAGCCCTTCGACCAGCAGTTCTTCAATTTCCACAAATAGCCCGTAGGATTGAACCCCTGTAATCAAGCCGTGGAAGATGTCACCGGTGCGCTCTCGCATCAGTTCAGCTTTTTTCAACCCTTCCAAGTCTTGTTCCGCTTCTTGGGCAATCCGCTCTCGCTCGGTTAAATGAATCACCACCGCATGGAAGTAAGCTTCCAACTCCTGCTGCATCTCTGGCGGCAGCACGTTCCAGCTAATTTCACCTTGAGCGTGGCTATGGCGCAGATTCACGACTTCTTTAGCGCGGGTTGATTTGCGATCGCGTCCATGATCAAATACCGCGTGCAAAACTCGATGCACTAGCAAATCGGGATAGCGCCTGACGGGCGAAGTGAAATGAGTGTAGCCGTGATCTAAGCCCAACCCAAAGTGAGATTTAGGAGTCGTGCTGTAAAAGGCAGGCTTGAGCGTTTCTAAAAGCAGATAAGTGAGTACCCGTTCGGCATCGGATTCTGCAAACTTTTTGGTAAAGGCTTGATAGTCTTGAGGTTTAACCACGTCATCTTGCTCTAGCCGCAAATCAATCCCCATACTGCCAGACAACTTCATCAGTTCTTGCACATCATCGGGGTCAGGCGTTGGATGCACCCGATAAATACCAGGAACACTCAATGTTTGCAAGTGAGAGGCGACTAGCTGATTTGCCAGCAACATCCACTCTGCCAGCATGGCGTGGGTGGGTACAGAGGGGGAAACCACCATCGCGCCGAGTGCCCCTTCATCGTCATAGTGAAATTTAGGCGTGAATTGCAGCGTGGTGCCGCTCTCAGAGTTTCGGCTAGCCAGGTTTTTTTCTGGGAGGTTAAGTTCAAAGGCTCCTCGCTGGCGGCGTTGCTCTTTTAGCACTTGGCTAACTGCTGCCACATTATCCAGCAAGTCGAAAATGGGGGCAAAGTCTTGGATATCAATTGCAGTAGGCTTAGAAATCGCAGTAGGCTTAGAAATCGCAGTAGGCTTAGAAATCGCATCAGGCTCGGAAATTGCATCAGGCTCGGAAATTGCATCAGGCTCAGAATTGTTCCGCTCCAAAATTGCCTGAGCCTGGTTATAGCTCAATTGATAATCGACTTGGATGGCAGTCGGCTGGATTTCGTACTCAAGCACCTGCCCTTCAGCATCTAGGGTAACTAAAACGGATACAGCTAAGCGCTCTTTGCCGACTAAAAAGGCACACAGGTTGCCACTCAACTGCTGGGGCAGCATGGGCACAATTAAGTCTCCTAAATAGACGGAGACTCCGCGTTTTTGCGCTTCGCGATCGATGGCTGAATCGGGTTCCACATAGTGAGAGACATCGGCAATATGAACGCCCAATCGCCAATGCCCCGCCTCTGTCTTTTCTAAGGTAATGGCATCATCCATGCTGTCAGGATTGGCTTGCTGAATATCCGACTTGATGGAAATAGTGGTCAAGTCACGCAAATCAAGCCGTTTTTTGAGTTCGGTTTTGGTTACTTTGGTGGGAAGTAGTTTGGCAGCCTCTTGTACGCCTTCAGGAAAATTCAGCAGCAGATCATGTTTGCAGCAGACAATATCTACATCGGATGCATCGGAGTCACCGCCTAATATCCGGGCAACCTTACCGAGGGGTGGCTGTTGACCCAAGGGATAACGTAGAACTTGGATGTGAACCAGTTGGTCGATCGCCTGCTCTAAACTATCCCCATTTAATTGCAAGCGCAGTTCAAATAGGAGGCGATCGTCGAGGGGAACGGCACGAAACCCTTCATCGCCCTGCTTAACTCGCGCCAAAATTGAAGGATTAGACCGTTCTAAAATTAGCTTTACTTCTCCCTCAGGGCTGCGGCGACGGCTCCCTTCTTTGGTCACTTTAACCAACACGCGATCGCTGTTCCAAGCGTTGTTTAACTGGCTTTCGCGAATGTAAATATCATCGGCTCCTTCAACATCCTGAATGGCAAAGCAAAACCCTTTGCTAGAGCAACGCAATTTGCCTTCAATAACCCCATCTTCTGATAAGCGACGGTAACGCCCCCGATCTTTTGCCAACACGCCAATCTTTTCCAGGGCATCCAAAGCAATTTGCAGCTTACGAATGCTGATGTCGTCTTTGCAATCCAGTTTCTTTTCTAACGCCTTAGGCGCAACCAGTTTATCGTCTGTAAAGTTTGCCAGCAGGGCTGCGATCGAAAAGTCCATGAAGCGATTGATCCTTGTCCGTGTGATTGCATTCCAATGTTGCCGTTAACCCAGGTCATTTAAGCGTGATTACCTGGGTTGCTTCTCTATCATCACACTTAGGTGAGCAGTACGATAGAGAAATTCGTGATGCGATGACAGCTTGGCATCGCTGCCCTAAGATTTAGAGAGCATCGCAGATCGTTTTTACTATCCAAAGATGGCTGCTAGAAACACACCGTTCATTTCTTTAGATTAGTCGATTAAGCTATCACAATCTATTAACCTCTGGAAGCGATCGCGCTCTTTCACAATCCTTAATACTTTAATCGATACTTTCGCATTGGGTATGAATTTGTCAGCTTTTGCAACAATTCTGCAACAATTACCACTGCCAATATCTAAGCTGATTTGCGGGTGATTCGATCACAATATTTGCAAGATAATTGGGCTGCGGCTCGAAAGAGTGCAGATGCCAAGAGGCTACAAATTGATTGCAACCAGCGATGGAGAATAACTGAACACGGTTGCCCACTGGGGTTAACTCAACTTTCTTCAAGTCAGCAATGCCTAACCCCGCTGCTTTCAGCATCGCTTCTTTACCAGTCCAATAGTGAAAGAAAGCCTGTTGTTTCGCTTCAACAGAGAGAGCATTGAGCATCGCTTGCTCTTGCACAGAAAAGTAACGTTTAATTAACTGATCGCAATCAGTAATTTCTCGGCAAAATTCTACATCAATTCCGATCGGCTCTAGGGCGATCGCGCAGACAATCACATCCTCAGAATGAGACAGGTTAAATTCTAGGTTGGGCAGGAGACTGGCATCAACCCTTGGCTTTCCCTGAGTTCCATACTGAAATTCTATGACCTGAGGATCACAGTTCAAGTAACGCGCCAAAATCGATCGCAAAATACCCCGGCTGGCGATCGCACGGCAGCGAAGATGGTCAAACCGCAATCGCCCTACCCGATCCTGCTCATCCGGTAACAGGGTTTGCATGAGCTGATCTAAAATCTGCGGGGGTTGACACGCGCTAGCCCGCCAAATATGAACAACACCTGGGAGTAACTGAGTCAAATCTTTTGGTGCCTGCCATTGAGGATGACTGAGTTCGTGAGTGGAGATTGTGAGAGCGCGATCGTTCATAGTACCTCCATGCACAAAAAAAAGAGGTCAGCCGACCCCTTTCTCGATAGGTATTGAAATGAACTCGTCCTCAAAAAACTCAACTATGACAAACCAGTATTTGCGCCTGGTTTGCCCGTTGCCAACTCGACCTTAACAATCTTGCCACCCATTTTTTGAATTCGTTGCTGTTCACGAAACCAGTTTTCGTAGGGCACTAGCTTTGTAAAAAATGTATTTTGAAGTTCGCGCTGCGTCCGAATACGAGTTTGGCTAGGAACGCAAGCGGTGATTTTAAACATTCGCATAGAAGTCTTTCTCCTGAGTGGCTGAAAAATTTTAAGCTGAAACAAAGAACCGCAGATTGGAAGGAGTGCCAAAGTTGAAACCCGAATATCAAAAAGAAAGTACGATGAACTTTAGGCAAACGTATAACTTTAAAATCTCAAATTTTTGACTTATTTAAGGCAAGGTTGGAAGTCGAGAGTCACACTAGATCATCAAAACTAATCTGCCGATGAAGATAGTCTTCGATGAGCTAATCATCACTCCAGACTTCCAACCCCTACAAAAAGCTACTTCGCTAATGACTAAGCTGATAGCCTTTCGGTTAGCTTAAGCCAGAAGAAATGTAGTCAAGGTAAACGCCTAGTTCTTTACCAGCATCAGCACCTACTAAACCCGCTGCAACTTCCTTGATTGCTTGAATCGCTTGCACGGTTGCAGAAATCGGTACACCCAAGGAGTTGTAAGTTTCTTTCAAGCCGTTTAGCACGCGCTCATCCAAAATGGAAGGATCGCCAGCCAGCATGGCATAGGTAGAGTAACGCAGGTAATAGTCGAGGTCGCGGATGCAAGCAGCATAGCGACGGGTGGTGTACATGTTGCCACCGGGACGGGTGATGTCAGAGTAAAGCAGTGATTTTGCCACCGCTTCTTTGACGATCGCAGCCGAGTTAGCACTAATTGCAGTGGCTGCACGAACTCGTAGTTCGCCAGTGTTGAAGTAGCCTTTAAGTCTTTCCAAAGCAGATGTATCAAGGTATTTGCCTTGAACATCAGAAGAATTAATGACAGCGGTAATTGCGTCTTGCATGATTGAAATTCCTTAAATCACAGAGTCTTACGAAATGCTGGGATATGGATAAATAGGTATCAGGTGTCGGGTGTCAGGTGTTAGGCAATTTTTCAATTGCTAGCCCCTAGCGTCTAGCCACCAGATCCTTGTTACTGCATTGCGCCGATAATGTAGTCGAAATAAGCACCTGCTTCAGAGGCATCATCACCAGAAAGCAAAGATGATGCAACGTTCTTCATGGCGCGAATGCCTTCAGCAACCGCAGGAATGGGGGTGCCCAAGGAGTTATACATTTCGCGAACGCCAACGATACCAATTTCTTCGATTGGGGTAATATCACCTGCTACAACGCCGTAGGTTACGAGACGCAGATAATAATCTAGGTCACGCAGGCAGGTAGCGGTCATTTCTTCGCCATAGGCGTTTCCACCAGGAGAAACCACGTCAGGGCGCTTTTGGAACAGTTGGTCGCCGGCTTGCTTAACGATGCGCTCACGAGATTCACTCAGGGTTTGAGCAATCCGTAGACGCTTTTCACCCGTGGTGACAAAACCTTTAATCCGGTCGAGTTCGCCAGGGCTGAGGTAACGAGCTTCAGCGTCTGCATTCACGATTGACTTCGTGACAATACTCATTGATGGATTCCTCCAGAAGATTAGAACCGATTGTATTTTAAATGGGGATTCCCAAATGGAAGCTAAGTCTTAACCTAAAGCCGATCAAAGGACGCTTTGTGGCTCGTTAAAGGAACTCAATAGCCGCCTTAAAAAGGATTTGTTCAGGCTGTTGAAGGCTCAATGGGGCATTAGCGATCGCGCTTTTACCTCCATAACTGAACCAGATGTTTAAGGCATCCTTAGCAACAGCTATACAGAACCTTCAGACTGATTTACCTTCCGAAATTATTGTGCGGCATTGGGTTCACACCCCAAGTCCCTACGTAATAGTTTGTAATATTTATCCTCAGTTTTCTAAAAACCGTCCTGGTTTCAGGGCAAAACTTTACATTTAAACTCCAACCCCTATTTCAACTAACCAAATGCCGCTGGAATATACTCGTGTAAGGTCAGTTTATAGCCAGACGCGATCGCCACTGCTTCACCATCCACCTGAGCCAGATCGATCTCACCCCGCAGTCGCTGACCTTTGACTAACACCACATCAAAGCGGCAGGGCACCTCTGCCAGTGCAGGGTGATCGCTCAAAAATAGTTCTGCGGTTCGCCACAGCTTCGCCTGTTTTTGGGAGGTAATCGCCAACGCTCCGTTTTCATCCCAGTTGCCAGAACTGCGCGTTTTAATTTCGACAAAGGCAATGAGTGCCCACTCAAATGTATTGGAGAGGGCAAAATTGGGCGATCGCTGCGCCATCACAATATCCAACTCGCCCCAGCGGCAGCGCCATTGTCGCTCTAAAATGACCCAGCCTTGCGCGACTGCCCACTGTGCCACAAAATCCTCGCCGAGAGAACCTAGGGTTGATGTAGCCAGTTTGGATGGAGATTGAATGAGGCGATCAGACATGAGCAGTTGAAATTTGTACAACTGTTTCAGTTTGAAGCGTTTGGCTGATGATGGTCAACAGATTCCGTTAGGATCAAACACAGCGGTTTGTGCTGAATGCTCTCAAATGGCATCAAAGCAAAACTTTAAATTAGGATTATCAGCTTCATAGACAGTTAGGCGACAGCAATGGATAATCAGCGATTTAACCCAATAAACTTTGCACAAAATATCTGGGCAGCGATGAAAGTCTTACAAAAACAAATAGTTGCAGTAGCCGTAGCTGGTTTACTTGCTTCCATAGGAGTAGGATTCTGGTTCTTTGCAATGGCTCCAGCTTGGGCGGAAGACTACAATCGAGAGGTGTTAGTCGGTGCCGATTTTTCAGGGCAAGTGTTAACCGACAATAGTTTTACGAAGGCAAACCTGCGCGAAAGCAACTTTAGCGGTGCCGATCTGCGCGGCGTAAGCTTTTTTAGTGCCAACTTAGATAGCGCCAATCTGTCGGGGGCTGACTTGCGAACCACGACCCTAGACACGGCGCGATTTTCGCGGGCAAACCTGACCAATGCTTTATTGGAGGGCGCATTTGCCTTTAATGCTAAGTTTGATGGAGCCATCATTGACGGAGCAGACTTTACCGATGTGGAGATGCGCCAAGATGCTCATGATTTGTTATGTAAAACCGCAAAAGGCACTAATCCAGTAACGGGGCGCGAAACACGGGAAACACTAGAGTGCGATTAGAAAAATAGCAAATGGCAAGCGGCGGTCGTAATTACCTGGAAACTGATGCCCGGAACCTCTTACCTGACACCCGACACCTTGTACCCCCTTTCTACTGCCCATCTCCCACCCACGGAGCCTGAACGAGATCTTCAAAGCTGACTTGGCGTTCGCGATCGAGGTCGGCAATGCGACGTTTTTCGGTGTGAATTTTTTGCCAGTAGTATTGACCCAGTTCAGGAGCGCTGGAATCATCGGTTCCTGCTAAAAGCTGCTGAAAGTGACGACAGCGTTTTTCACACATAATTCGCTCCATCGCGGCAGTTGCCGCCCGGATCGTGAGATCGACGCGGAGAATATCCCGTTTTGTTTTTTCATCTAGCTGGAACAATGAGTAAAGCTGCATCATTTCGGCAGGGTAGTCGGTGCAGCGGTCTTGAATTAAGCTGAGCAGCGTTGGGGAATGGACGGCAGGAGCAATGGCGGCATCTTCTAATTCTCTGATTTGCTCCTCCCCTGCTTTCGTGTCCTCCACGTCTTGAATTTGTCGCCAGAGAAACCGATGATGGGAAAGACTGAATTCCAGGTCACGCTCTTCCAACGCAGCGACGATCGCAGCCTGATATTGTGGGGCATACAGATACAGCCGCAATAGCTGGATTTCGGCTTCTTCTAGCAAATTGCGATCGCTTTTGGTCTGCCATTTTTGCGATCGCCCGTGCCACCGTTCTCCCCGCACCTGCAAGCGCAAATCTTCTTCTAGCCTCAGCATCAGGTGTGAGTCTCCGTGGCTAAGGCGCTCGGCGTATCGGTGAATGTAGTGAGTTCGCAGGGTCGCACTGGGCAGGTTGCCGAGCAGTTTGACGATCGCCTGCACTGCTAACTGAAACTGGTCAGATTGCTTCAGGTCTTTGTCGGCGATCGCCTGCTCCATTTGCCAGTCGAGCCACAAAGGAGCTTCATCTAATAAAGTCTGATACTCGCTGGCAGCATGGGTTTTCAAAAAGTCGTCGGGATCTTTGCCATCAGGAATATTCAAGACGCGCAGTTGAATATCACCCCGGTAGGCAAGGGTTTCCACTTCCCCCACCGCCCGTTCTGCGGCTTTGGTGCCTGCATTATCGGCATCAAAGTTGAGGATAATCCGCTTCGATTCGGTGTAACGCAACAGTTGGCGCACCTGGGCAGAACTGAGGGCGGTGCCCATGGCAGCCACCACGTTAGTAATGCCCGCATGATGCAGGGCAATCACATCAAAGTAGCCTTCTACAATCACAGCTTGATCCTGTTTTGCGATCGCGGCACGGGCTTTATCCAGCCCAAACAATAGTTTCCCTTTATCAAACAGTTCGGTGTCGGGCGAGTTGAGATATTTTGGTTGTTCATCGGTGAGGGTGCGCCCACCAAAGCCCACGACCCGCCCCTGCAAATCGTGGATTGGAATCATTAGGCGATCGCGAAAGCGATCGTAATAGCCGTCGCCCGTTTTTCGCGGCACAATTAACCCGGCTCGTTCCACCAGTTCCACTGGATATTTCTTTTGCTCCACCAGATAGCCCGTCAAGGTTTCCCATCCACCCGGCGCATACCCTAGCTGAAACTGCTGCATCGTCGCCCGATTCAAGCCGCGCTTTGCTTCCAAATACTCCAACGCCGCCGATCCTGCCGATTGATACAGCGCATGTTCATAAAATTTTGACGCGATCGCCACCAGTTCATACAACTGCTCCCGCAAAGAAACCTGCCGTTGAAACTCCTGCCGCTCCTCTGGCTTCAAGGTTTGCACGGGCACGTCGTAGCGCTGCGCCAGCGCCAGCACCACATCGCTGAAAGGTCGCTTGCCCAATTCCATCAAGAACTTAATCGCGTTGCCCCCAGCCCCACAGCTAAAGCAGTAGTAAAACTGCTTGCCAGGACTCACCGAAAAGCTGGGCGACTTGTCATCGTGAAACGGACACAGCCCGACAAAATCCTTCCCTTGCTTTCGCAGCACCACATGCTCTGACACCACATCCACAATGTCAGTACGCTGCTTGACCTGTTCGATTGTGTCGGGATGGAGACGGGGAATT
>JBBSCL010000019.1:0-14321 GCA_038250345.1 Leptolyngbyales cyanobacterium | reverse complement strand
TTACTATGGCGGCATGTTTAATGAGGCGGTGACAGTCAACGCGGTGGAAAAACTGGCAAAGGTGCCTGTGCCTAAGCGTGCTAGCTATATTCGTGTGATTATGCTGGAACTGGGTCGCTTGGTGAATCATTTGCTGTGGCTCGGTCCCTTCGTAGCAGATATTGGAGCGCAAACGCCCTTTTTCTACACGCTGCGCGATCGCGAAATGATTTTGGATTTGTATGAAGCGGCAACCGGATACCGCATGATCAACCATAACTATTTCCGCATTGGCGGTGTGGCGGCAGATTTGCCCTATGGCTGGGTAGATAAGTGCCAAGAATTTGCCGATTACATGATGCCCGTGATCGACGAGTATGAAAAACTGATCACCAACAATCCTATCTTTATCCGTCGAGTTGAAGGTGTAGGCACTCTCAGCCGCGAAGAAGCGATTAACTGGGGTTGCTCTGGTCCTATGTTGCGGGCTTCTGGCGTGAAGTGGGATTTGCGAAAAGTGGATCACTACGAATGCTACGACGAGTTTGATTGGGACGTAGTTTGGGCAACCGAAGGCGACTGCCTTGCTCGGTACGTCGTGCGGATGCAAGAAATGCGTGAGTCGGTCAAAATCATTCAGCAAGCCTTGAAAGGGTTGCCGGGTGGAGCCTACGAAAACCTGGAAGCAAAACGCATCTCTGCGGGCAAAAAATCGGAGTGGGATGGCGCAGACTACCAGTACATCAGCAAAAAAGTGGCTCCCACCTTCAAAATTCCTGCTGGAGAACACTATGTGCGGATAGAAGCCGGTCGCGGCGAAATGGGTATCTTCATTATGGGCAATGATAATGTCTTCCCATGGCGTTGGAAAATTCGTCCAGCCGATTTCAACAATCTTCAAGTGTTGCCCAATCTGTTGAAGGGACGCAAAGTCGCAGACATTTTTGTGATTCTGGGCAGTGTAGATGTGGTGATGGGATCAGTCGATCGCTAATCCCATTCACTACGGCGTTTTTTTACGAGTTGGGGTAGCAGGTGCTGCCCCTTTTTCATAGGTGGGTCGGCTCAAAATGCGGAAGTACAGGGCTTTGCTATCGCTCTCTAACAGGCATAAGTAGGAGAAATTTTGCCAGCCTTTTTGGGTCATTAATCGACCGTTGCCCATCACTTCAGTGCTGATGAATTGACTGCCGACTTTATTTTCAAAGCGATCGCGGCGAGCTTTTGCATCATCAATTAGCTGAATTTGGCGAATCTCCTTTACTTCTCGATACAGGTCACGGGCGTAAGTTTGGCAACTTTGCACCGTTGGATCGGCAGGTTGAGCGATCGCTAAGTTGGGCAATAAAGCAGCGGCAAGACAGGGTATCAAAAAAAGTTGACGGTTCATTACGCGGTTAGGCAATTGAAACAAGGTGCAAAATATACCGCTCTGTTTTAACGCATTTTGAAGTAGCTGTTGCAAAAAACCTGCGATCGCGTTGCCCAATTGTCTTGCGATCGCCGTATGCTATGGGTGAACCGTGAATTAGGACAATCCCAATGGCAGATCCAATTACGCCCGAAGTCAGTCAACGCATTTGCACCCACATGAACGATGATCACGCTGAGGCTGTAGTGATGTACGCCAAAGTGTATGGCAAATTGCCTGAAGCCACTGCCGCTAAAATTGCTTCCATTGACCCCGAAGGTATGGATCTAGATACGCAAGTTGATGGTTCCAATACTTCTGTCCGCATTCCCTTTGACCATGTTTTGCAAGACTCTGAAGATGCCCACCAAACGTTGATTGCCATGGTCAAACAGGCGAGACAACAGGCGAAAGATTCCTAGATGAGCAGTTTAGGATGGGTGACAGGTTTTGGTGTTGGGTTTTAGAATTCGGAATATCTGGGCTGCTTTCTCAAAAACTGGTTTAAAAGCAGGAGACCCGGAGTCTACGCCTACCGCAAGCATCCCGTATTGCTGCTACCTTCCGGTCCTGACAAAATTTGGGCGTTGCGATCGCATAGATCCGAGTCAAATTCCACAATAGCATTTTTCAGTGCATTCGTTATGAAAGCGATCTCTGCTACGCTGATCGCACGGGAGCATATCAGTTTAGAAGACTCTAGAACTGCCCTCCGCTTAGGAAAAACAGTGGACGAGCGTACAATCTTCACAACAAATTTATAGGGCTTCTCCAAAACTTTATATTTATCCAAAATTAGATCAGTGGATTTTTTGACAGTAACATTTGCATACCTAAATTTAGAGGGAAAAGCGATGAGTTCAAAATTGATTAACTTTGCCGCGTTCACAATCGGGCTTTCCATTACTGCTGGTTTGGTCGTCCCACAGTCCGCTCATGCGGCTATTCTGACGTATGATGTCGTTTTTTCAGCCAGCAGCGCTCAAGTAGGAACGGGCGAGTTTAGCTACCACACCGATAAAACACTGACCGTTTCTTACTTTGCAACAGGAGAAAGTCCGCCTAACAAACTCTTAGACATCTTTAATCCAGTGACTAGCTTTGCTGCAACCATTTTAGGAGTCGAGTGGCAAGGGGTTGGGCAAGCTAAATGGATTGACCCATCCCTTGGTTTCAGGGGACTGATCGCAGATCGATCGCCCGCTTTCCTAGTAGATTATTGGGCTTTTGGAAAACCTCCAACCGCTTTTGGCGGTGGGCTACTGCGCCTATCTGGTAAGGAAGCTGAAGCGGGTGTGTTTGAAGGCTTTTGGGTGCAAGATAATTTACCTCAACGCGGCAACGGCAATTGGACAGCAACACTGCGCGACTCGGAAGCAGTACCCGAACCTAGCACAATGCTAGGCACAACTTTGATGGGATTCGGTTATCTTGTTCGCAAAAAACTAGACCAATCTAAGTACAAAAAGTAGATCCCTAATTTGCTGAGGGCTAAGGGCGCTCTGCTAAATTGCCTTGATCTAGGGATTCAACTTAATCCTGAGCGCACCAAAGAACTGCCAAAACCGATGCAGCTTTCGACAGCCTGCGTCATGATCCCCATTTTCAATCGCTGGTGATGACTGTCAATTCCTAGTGTTCAAAAATATTTTGATATTCCAGCAAGTCGAGAGACGCGATCGCGGGTAAACATTGAAAGCAATCCTGCGCTAGCTGCCAGCGTTCCTCGCGCTTCAGCATGGCAATTAGTTTTTCGCGAGCGCTGATCAAATAGCGAACATCGTTTGCAGCATAGCGAAGTTGCTCATCTGATAGGTTGGCAGCATTGCCCCAATCAGAACTTTGGGCACTTTTGTCTAGTTCTACTTTTTCTAGCTCCATGACCAAATCTTTCAGTCCATGTTTAGGAGCATAGGTACGGGCTAACTTGCTAGCAATCTTGGTACAAAAAATCGGTTGAACGTAAATATCAAGGTGGTGGCGTAGAGTTGTGATGTCAAATCGGGCAAAGTGAAAGATCTTGACTCCGGTTGCCAATTCCAGTAAATGTTTCAAGTTGGGCGCTGACGTTTGCCCTCGCTGAATTCGAACCACGGTAACCCGATCGCTAGGGTCGCACAACTGCACCAAACACAGCCGATCGCGCTGCGGATTTAGCCCCATCGTTTCGGTATCCACCGCGATCGCCGGGGCTGTCAAATATTCAGCTAGCTGTTCATCCGTTAGGTCGCGATCGCAAACCTGAAAATCCTGTAGCGCCATAAGAAGAAGGGGATAAGGGGATAGGTTATAGGGTACAAGGTTTGCGTTCCCCATACCCTACGACCTGCTCCCTAGCATTAGCTTGCCAAGTATTCACGCACTCGCGCTTTGCGACGACGCAGGTGATCTAATGCTTGACGTTCTAGTTGGCGAACTCTTTCGCGGCTGATGCTCATACGTTCGCCTACTTTTGCCAGCGATAATTCATGACCATCTTCCAACCCAAACCGCAATGCAATCACTTCTTGCTGTTGCGGAGTGAGGTCTGCCATCAAGGTTGCCAGATCTTGCCGCAAAGATTCTTGCACCATGTAGGTTTCAGGGGAAGGTCCGTCGTCTTCTAGCAAGTCTTGCAGTTCGGTATCTTGGTTATCGCCGACACGCAAATCTAGGGAAACAGGCTGTCGTGCCAGAGTCAAAAACTCGCGAATTTGACTAGGCTCTAGTTCCAATGCATCAGCAACTTCACTAGCGGTGGCTGCCCGTCCCAACTGTTGAGAAAGTTCCCGCTGAGTTTTCTTGATTTTATTCAGTTTTTCGGTGATGTGAATGGGTAAGCGAATGGTGCGCGCTTGTTGAGCGATCGCGCGGGTAATCGCCTGACGAATCCACCAGTAGGCATAGGTCGAAAACTTATAGCCGCGCATAGGGTCAAACTTCTCCACTCCGCGCTCTAAGCCCATCGTGCCTTCCTGAATCAGATCCAAAAACTCCAGATTGCGCTTCTGATACTTCTTGGCGATCGACACCACTAGACGCAGATTCGCCTCGATCATTTTTTTCTTAGCCCAAAGACCCCGACGCATCACCTCTTTCAAATCGTCTTCGTTCATAAGCGCGTGATCTGCCAACTCCTGATCAGTTGGCTCATGATCTAACGACTTAGCGAGGACTTCTTTCTGATCTTGCAGCGCCATCATTTGCTGCACTTGCTTGCCAAAGATAATTTCTTGCTCATGAGTCAGCATTGGCACACGACCAATCTCATGAAGATAAGTACGAACCATGTCTGCCGTAAAGGTCGGTTTTGCGGTCTTAGATTTTGCAGTGGCAGTGGTCATTTGCGACAATCACTCCGTAAACTAATGAATAGGAACAACAACTGAGAAACTAAAGATTCTTGTATGTAAGAAGTTAGGTAAATAACATCAACAACAGAAGCCTTTTTGGAAAATGTAAAAACTAAACTCTCTATGGGAATCTGCCTAAAATTTGTGCGCCAGATAGATAGTGAAGATAGAACTAATAGATGAGGCGGTAAATAATTGACAGCAATAGTAAAAACAATGAGTGTGCTTAAGATCAAGATTTGGGTTGACTAAACCGGAATCATTACGAGTTCACTCTAAAAACTTACAAGAATTATAGACGTGATGAATGTTTTTTTGTTTCCTCCGGTGGGGTGATCTTTTGGGATGATAGAGGTATGGATAGTAGCAGATAGACGGCTGACCTTCGAGTCTTCAACGTCTGTGGGGGAATTTCAACATCAGCATAAATTATTTTTCCATTCCTCTATATTGAATTGATTCTTTCAATCTGAATAGCCTCAAAGGAGCAGGATATCCGAATCTGAAAGGGCGGTTTTATGGACTTAGGTAGAGAGAACCGAACCAACAGGTAAAGCAAGCGTTGAGGAATGTTAGTTTTTAAAAATACAACCAAAGTTGTGTGAGTAAAGTAAAGAGAACTAACCGAATGAACTTGGGTTCAACTATGGTTATATCCAAATGGTTTAGCCCTGATGTGAAGGTTATACGACTGTGATGTGTCAGTTGGATTTAATAGAACCCCAAATCTGCTCTGGCAGCTTCAGCCGCTTTGAATACAACCGAATCAGGAATTTCATCCCAAGCGGTGTCGCCCACTTCGGCATAGAAAGTTTCGTCATAAGCGCGAGTGCGGATGACAACTGGCATGGGAACGGCATGACCCAAAATTAGCGCCTGTTGTTTAGAGTCTAGTTTTGCTAGTACCGATCGCAGCCCTTGCGCGCCAGAAACACCTGTAAAAATGGCATCAATATCTTTTTCATCATTCAGTAGAGCCGTAATTCGGGTGCCAATTTGAGACATGACTTCGTTATCTATCCCAGAAGGACGCTGATCGACCACCAGCAAGGTGACAAAATACTTCCGCATCTCACGGGCGATCGTGCCAAAAATGGTTTGCCCCACCGTTGCCGGATCGAGAAATCGATGCGCCTCTTCGATTGTGATCACTAGCTGTTGGGGGCGATCGCTGACGTTCTTAGTCTGCAAAAATCGCTCCGCCTTTTGCACATAGGCATGATGAATCCGTCGAGCGATTACATTAGTCGCCAACATATAGGACAGGAGATTTGACTGAGAGCCAAACTCGACCACTACGTGCTTGCCAGCCTCCAAAGAGTCCAAGATTTGCCCGACATAATTGTGCGGACAGGTATTGCGAATATATTTCAGTCCATCCAATCGTTGCAGTTTGCGTTGCAGCGCCATGATTGAAGACTTACTGCCCATCTTCGTCTCACAGAACTCCTGAATTTCTGGGTTATTCATGGTCAACAGGCGCGAAATCCAGGCTTTGCCAAATTCATTTCGGAGGATGATGGCATTTTCTAAACTAGCTTCCGACAGATTCAGTTCGCCGCGCACTAACATCAAATCTTCCACATCGATTTGGTCGTAGCTGATGTAAAGCTCTTGGGCATCGCGCACCCCGCGCCTTTTGGTAGATTCTGGATCGAGAGTATAAATTTGCACCTGTCCAGGAAACAACTGCCGCAAGCCTTTCACAGTGCTAAACTGCTTGCCTTCACGGGTTGCCTCCCAGCCATATTCTGAGTGCATGTCGAAAATTAAATTTACCGCCGCCTGTTTGCGAATAATCCCCGATAACAGTAGCCGCGCCAGGAAGGATTTGCCTGTCCCCGATTTGCCAAATATGCCATTGCTGCGTTCGACAAAGCGATCGAGATCCAAACAGATTGGCACTTCCATGTCGATCGGCTGACCAATCGCAAAATTTCGCCGATGGGGGTCATCTTCCCAGCCAAACACCGCCCGAAAATCCCATTCACTCGCATCAAACACTTGACTAAAATGGCTAGGAATAGTTTTGACGGGCAACAGTTCGATCGGGGCACTCGACTGAGCTTTGTAGGAAGCCGATTTGGAATTTTGTCTCTTGTCCTGTTTATCTTCTTGTCCTGATCCCTGCCCCCTGACTTCTGATCCCTCCTGACTTTCGCTAATCATCAACATCGGCGTGAGATTGACCGTGCCATAAGTGCCTGTGCCAGCCAAAACTTCCTGCAAAAAAGTGTTCTCAGGCTCTGGAGGGTTTGCCAAAATGCGGGGACTGCTGGTGCCTAATGCCACATCAGTCAACATACAGAAGAAGCGCGATCGCCGTCCTTGCACCACTAAAAACTTACCCACCCGCATATCCTCCACCAGCACATTTGCGTGGAGACGAACTTCTAATCCCTGACTTAGAGATCCCTGAATCACAGACCCAAGGGGCGGCAGTGCTAGGTTCATGCGATGATTCCCAAAAACAACTCAACCGCTCTTCAGCATTGCTTAATAGACCAAAATAATACACTAGATCTACTAGAAATGGTAGATCTGTTCTATATAGATCGGAAAAGATAGCTTGCTAGAAACTCTTCAAGTTGATATTTACTTTCATTAAGGTTCGCTCTAAGCTAAATACTAAGTTTTTTCTAGAATTTAATCTATGATGATAATCATTATCGTTTTAGATGCTACTTTTAGAGTATTCGCCTTGAAGGAATCTTCCTTTTAAAGCAGCAAGACGGCGCGGGAGTTATGACTGACAGTGTATTGAGTGTGAGGTAAGTAAATGTTGAAGTTAGTTAGAAATGCTTTTCTGCTAAGTCCAGTTTTGTTGGCAGCGATCGCGGTTTCGTCGGTATCGGCTCAAGAAAAAACAGTTCCATCGATTGGAAACATCTCTGAAGTTTCCCAGCTTGAAGCTGAAACAGTCTCCGTAGATGGAATGGATCAAGTCACTTCCGTTTCTCAGCTAACCGATGTCAGACCAACGGATTGGGCATTTCAAGCATTGCAGTCTCTTGTCGAGCGCTACGGCTGCATTGTGGGGTATCCCGACAAAACATTTCGCGGCAACCGTGCTTTGACTCGGTTTGAATTTGCGGCGGGTTTGAATGCTTGCTTAGACAAAATTCAGGAGTTGATTGCGGCTGCCACAGCAGATTTTGTCAAGAAAGAAGATTTGGAAGTAGTCAAAAAACTCCAGGAAGAATTTGCGGCTGAGTTGTCGGCATTGCGGGGTCGGGTTGATGGGTTGGAAGTTCGTACAGCAACCTTAGAGAAGCAGCAGTTTTCCACCACCACCAAGCTGAGTGGTGAAGTGGTTTTGGGTGTGGTTAGCGCCTTTGCTGGACAAAATGCGGGTGGTGGAGATATTCCTAGGACGACGATTGTGGGCGATCGCGTTCGGCTCAACTTCGACACCACCTTCACGGGTGAAGATTTGCTGAGAACCCGACTACAAGCCACGAACCTCAATGCTTTTTCGGGCACCTCCACGTTTACGCCTGAAGGAGATCTGCGCTTTGCCGGAGGAGCTTTTGCGAATGATAACAATAACTCCGTTAGCATTGATGCATTGCTCTATCAATTTCCCGTGGGTGAAAAGCTGACGGTGACGCTGGAAGCAAATGCAGGCGCGATCGATGACTTCACCGATACGATCAATCCATTTTTAGATGGAGATGGCGGCACCGGAGCATTGACTCATTTTGGCACTCGTAATGCCATTTACTACTTAGTTAACGGCACTGGGATTGGTTTGCGGTATCAATTTAATGATTTTATTGAGATCAGCGCTGGCTATCTCGCCAATGATGCTAGCTCTCCGTCACGAGGGGGAGGCTTATTTGACGGACCTTATGGCGCGATCGCTCAACTAACTTTAAGACCCTCGGAGAAATTTACCGTCGGCTTTACTTATATACACGCCTACAACACCGATTTCACTGCCAATGGTTCCACAGGTAGCAACCGCGCTAACTTGCGATCGACTCTAGCTAACAATCCGCTGGTACTCGATGCTTTTACAGGTCTGGATATTCCTACCTCTAGCAACGCCTATGGAGCAGCGGCATCTTTCCAGTTGAGTCCTAAGTTCGTGATTAACGGCTCATTTGGCTACACTAACACCCGCACCCTTTCCACGCGAGGTGTGCTGCCACGGGGTGACCTCAACATTTTTAACTGGGCAGTGGGCTTAGCATTCCCCGATTTGCTGAAAGATGGCAGTTTGGGCGGCATCATTGTAGGTGTGGAACCGCGAGTGGATTCGGTTTCTAGCGGACTTAGATCTGCGATCGGTAGAGACCCTAGCACCTCTATCCACGTTGAAGCGTTCTATCAGTATCGCCTCAGTGACAACATCGCGATTACTCCAGGTGTGGTGTGGCTGACGGCTCCCGACCATAACTCTAGAAATCAAGATGTAGTGATTGGCACTGTTAGAACGACCTTCACGTTTTAGAGCCGCATCAGAGCGGATTATTTGTAGCGGCAGGCATAAAATCTGTCGCTTCGGATTGAAGACATCCATGAGTCAACTATTTTTGGATGGGGATGAGTGGATAACACTCTGCGCTCTGCCTCAACCCGCTTCCATCGGGATTAAAGAGAACTCGTAGCGTCCTTTGCCCGATTGCTTTGCTCGGTACATGGCGTTGTCTGCTTCTTTTAATAGAGCTTCTAGATCAGATGCCTGGTGGGGATAGAGGCTAATGCCCACACTGCTGGTGATGGAGATCAGATGCCCGTCTAGTTCAAATGGTCTAGCCAGCGTGGTCAGCAGTTTGGTTGCAACTCTAGCCGCATCTTGTGAACTAGGAATTCCAGGCAGGATAACGGTAAACTCGTCGCCACCCAGCCGCGCTACTGTATCACTGCCGCGTAAACAACCCATCAGGCGACGCGCCACGGCTGTGAGCAATAAATCGCCAATGTCGTGCCCTTTGGTGTCGTTAATTTGTTTGAAGCCATCTAAATCTAGAAAGAGCAAGGCAACCAATTGTTCTTTTTCTTTTGCCCAGGCGATCGCCTGTTCCAATCGTTCGTGAAATAGCTTGCGGTTGGGTAAGCCTGTGAGGGAATCGTGGTTGGCAACATGGCTGAGTTGGGTTGCAGAGCGTTGGAGTTCTGCGTTGGATCGCACCAGTTCAGCAGTGGTACGCTTGAGTTCATCCTCCATGCGTTTGCGCTCGGTAATATCTCGAATGATGCCGACCAAAAAGCGATTCCCTGCTGCATCTTTATGCAGCGATCGCTTGGTTTCGATGTGGTGGGTGAAACCGTTGCGATCGGTGAAGGCTTCTTCGTTATGGCATTCTTGCTCGGTGCGAAACACCGTATCATCTTGCTGCCGAAAAACATCGGCTTCAGCTTCCGGAAAAACATCGTAGTCCGATTGCTCGATTAGTTCTGCAAGCGGATAGCCCAAGAGCTTTGAGAATGCTTGATTCAGCACGACCCACTGATAGTTTCGGTCTTTTACAAAAATCGGGTCGGGAATCGTGTTGATAATCGTATTGAGAAATTCTTTAGAGCGTCGCAGTTCCTCTTGCACACGGGCGATATGGGCAATAATGACGATCGCCGATGCAGTCATGGTTACCAGCGGCGGCACTACTGGAATCCACCAGCCGATGAGCAAGGAACCGCAGGCAATCAGCACTAAACCCGTTCCGGCGATCGCAATTCCTACAGCAGACAAGCGAGGCGATCGCAGTTGCCAGCTAATTCCTGCCCCCACTGCTGCCCAGGCGAAGATCCACAGCCATTCCAGCGGGTCTGTCCAGCTATTGATCAACGTCCGTCCGTCTTTTGCCGCGCCAATAATTTGACTAATTAAGTTGGCGTGAAACTCTACGCCTGCAATGGGTCGCGGTGCCCCAATCAACTGACTGCTATAGGATGTGAAAACAAAATCGTTGACGCTAACGGCAGTGTAGCCGACTAATACAATGCGATCGCGAAACATTTCCGGCGATACTTTTCCAGCGAGTACCTCTGCAACCGAAACTTGCCGAAAGCTATTGGCAGGTCCACGAGGATTGAGCAAAATCTGATAGCCCCCATCATCCGACAAGATGTAAGCTCCATCGTCAGCAGTATATCGACGAAAGATTGCACTGCCTAGCTGCAAATTGCCCGACTGGTCGGCGGCAGCCTCAGGCTTAATGCCCTGCATTTGCAAATACTTGAGCGCTAATGCCAATGCGAAACTTTGACGCGCCGGACGCTGATCTTCCTGATTCCAATACAGCAGTCCTCGTCGCACTTTCTCATCTTGATCATGCACCAAGTTGTTAAACCCAACTTGATTCAGCCGCTTCAAGGTAGGAGGGGCTGGAACTTCTGGATTGTCTTGATCGGCAATGTAGTTGATGCCAATTAAATTGGGGTTCTGCTCATAAGCTTGCAGCAAGGCTTGGTGTCCGGGTTCAATGGGCAAGTCTCGATAAACATCTAAGCCGATCGCAGCAGAACGAGCAGTTCGCAAGATTTGCAGCAGCTTAGCCAATTGGGCATCGGGGATGGGATATTTGCCAATGCGACGCAGATCCGCATCATCAATCGTGACTATGACAATGCGATCGTCCCTCGGCTCAGGGGGACGCAGGCGAATCATGTAGTCGTAGGTTGCGAGTTCCCAGCTTTGCAGCAATCCCGTTAATCGCACAGCAATGACACAGCCAGTCACGCCTAATGCCGTCAGCATGACGCGATGTCGATTCCGGGTGACTTTGTGGAGACGTTTCAAAATGCCTTGATACTTATCGAACGCCATAGTGTGTTCCAATCCACAAAGAACCTTACAACTAACCTACAAAAATTAGCCTATAAAAGCGTGGAGATGCCAGGTTGATGAAGACTGTAAATGTAATAGTATGCCAGCGCAATCAGTCCATCCGAAATCACATTCAGCCAAACGAGTTCAGGTTTCCAAAGGTAACAGTGTCTGTGCGGCACAAAAGACTCTGACAAAAGATGATGGAATACCGTGGGCATCACGTTCCTTCCTTGTTAAGCAATATCAAATCGTAGTGTGCCCGTTGAGACTAGAGAAGTTTCTATACTCTGTTTCAATTTCCGAAATAGCGATGCCAAATCTTGTAGAGACAGGCTAGGCTATCGTTAACTTTTCAACCTTTGAATATGGTGAAAGACCTGGCAATTTCTACCCATGGGCTGACCAAGCAGTTCGATCGCCACCGGGCGATTCATGAAGTTGATCTAAACGTCGAAGTGGGCGAGGTATATGGGCTAATTGGACCCAACGGGGCAGGCAAAACTACCTTAATTCGGCTGCTTGCTGCTGCCGAAGATCCAACAACGGGCGAAATCTTTCTCAATGGAGAACGCCTGCTGCGAGATCAAAGCAATGCTCAACTCAAACGGCATATTGGGTATCTGCCTGACGATTACCCGCTCTACGATGACCTGAGCGTTTGGGACTATCTCGATTATTTTGCCCGTCTCTATCAGTTGCGAGAACCCCGTCGTACTCAACGCATGAGAGAGGTGCTGGATTTAGTGCAGCTAAGCCCCAAGCGCAGCAGCCAAATTTCTACGCTATCTCGCGGGATGAAGCAGCGGTTGAGTTTGGCACGAACGATTATTCACGAACCGCTATTGCTATTACTGGATGAACCTGTTTCTGGGCTTGACCCGATCGCCCGGATGCAGTTTCGCGAGATCGTTAAAACCTTGCAAGAAGCAGGCATGACGATTTTGATTTCCTCCCATGTACTCAGCGATTTAGCAGAACTGTGTAGCTCAGTTGGCATCATGGAACTGGGCTATTTGGTGGAAAGTACGTCTTTGCAAAATCTCTACAGCCGTTTGAGTCGTCAGCAAATCATCTTGGCGACCTTGGGCGATCTAGATGCGCTCAGGTCAGAACTTCGCCAGCATCCTGATGTGGAGAATATTGAGATACTGCCAGGAAGTCGGCGACTGCGGGTGGAGTTTTCGGGCAGTGCTGAAGCGGGAGTCACATTATTGCGATCGCTGATTGCCGCCGGAATTCCCCTCTCCGAATTTCATCCCACTCAAGAAGATTTAGAAACCATTTTCCTCAAACTAGGACATCAACAAGCTTCATAAACAGTAGATCGTGCGTTTCGTCTACGCTCAATATAGGTTTTTATTCGCCATTCGTCATTCGCAACTCGCAACTCGCAACTCGCAACTTGTCATTCGTCATTCTCTTTTTGGAGCCTCCATCATGCTTCCCAACCTCCTACTATCCTTCTCAGACTGGAATCCGCAGTTTTTTCGAGAAGTTAAAGGTCGCCTTAAAAATCGCAACCTGACTCTCACAGTTTTGTCTTCCTTGTTGGTTCAGTTTGCCCTGCTATTTTACTTTTGGGCAGCTCTCCCCACTCCAAAACTCACAACCTCCAGCCGCTATTGCACAGGCAAAGAAACCTACAGTTGGAACGATTGTGTGCTGGATGCTCAAGGTAATGTTTTAGTCAATTGGCAAAATTGGTGGGCAGATGTGTTTCAAGCCCTCACCTGGATGTTGCCGTTTATTTTGCTAATCGCAGGCGTGTATTTGCTCATCAGCGATTTGGCAAAAGAGGAACAGCGCGGCACATTAAACTTTATTCGCCTCAGTCCTCAAACCAGTCAAACAATCTTAATCGGTAAGCTGCTAGGAGTGCCGCTGCTCGTTTATCTAGGGGTATTGCTGGCAGTGCCGCTGCATTTGTGGTCAGCGGTTCACAGTGGAATTGATACCGCAGAACTGATTAGCCTTTATCTAGCGGTTCCTGCCATCACTTGCACGTTCTACACGGCGGCTATCTTCTATGCCTTTTTGGGTGCTGCCCACGGCTGGCTGGGTGCGGCGATCGTCTGTGGAGTCTACACAATTTTCTACCAAATTTGGCAAGGATCACGATATTCTCCAGGGCAAGATTTTTCTAATTTCCCATTCTGGTATCACCTCCCAATCATGAGCGATTTGGGGCTATTGGTAGCTTTTACTTTAGGGATTTGTGCAGTCACAACATTTTGGTTTTGGCAAACCATTAATCGCCGATTTTGCAATCCTAACCTGACGCTGATTAGCAAACGCCAAAGCTACGCCATGACTATTTGTGTTGAAGTATTCATTTTGGGCTTCGCGTTTCGTGACATGGGCGAAAAGGAATACTACCAACCTATCTATGATTTGTTTGTGTTGATTGTTCTGAGTTCATCCTGGTTTTTGGTGCTGATTGCGGCATTGACTCCACACCGTCAAACCTTGTTGGATTGGGCACGCTATCGGCAAACGCGCACTTCTGGCAGAAAGGTGAAGCTGACGAAAGCAACGCTACGAGACTGGATGTTTGGCGAGAACAGCCCCGCGATCGCCGCGATCGCCCTTAACCTACTGCTGGCGATCGCCATTTTCACCCCGTGGATTTTGACTTGGGGTCAGCCAACTCAGCAAGTGCATGGGTTGGTATCGTTGCTGCTAAACGCCACGTTTTTACTGATTTGCGCTGCGATCGCTCAACTGATTTTGTTTAGCCCATCTAAGAAGCGATCGGTCTTCGCCCTAGCAGTTGTTGGGGGTCTCATCGTCATTCCACCCATTATGATGTTGACCGTTGGAGTTC
>JBBSCL010000018.1:0-14349 GCA_038250345.1 Leptolyngbyales cyanobacterium | reverse complement strand
TGGCTTTTTGGTGGCAGCGGGGAAATACCTGCGATCGCCTGTTGCAACTGTTGACCTTGAGCCATAATGGTTTTCAACTGTTCTCGCTGCGCCGGATTGAGGATGCTTTCAACCTGTTGGCGCGTTTGCGATCGCAGTTGCGTCACTTGGGTTTGCTGTTGCTGAGTCAGTTCCAATCCTGACAAAATGGGCGCTAAGGGCATCGCTTCTGCTTGGGCACGGTTGACCATCAAAGGCAATGCCACCATCACCACGCCGATCACAGCAGCCAGTAGTTTACCGGATTTGGACTACGCGGCATGGAAGAGCAAACTCTTTCACAATTGGGCAAGTTTGAGGTGATTTCCACTCCCGGAAACGGCTGCCAAATCACGGCTTGCTTCCCCCTTCTTGCTGCCAATGAACTATCAATTAACAACATCCAACTCGCTGACTTTTGATCATGATTCGCCTTCTTTTAGTAGATGATCAATCTCTGATTCGTCGCGGCATGAAAGCATTGCTGAAAACAGACAATGATCTGGATGTAGTCGGGGAAGCCGACAATGGAGCAGTCGCGATCTCGATCGCGATCGTAGAAGCACTCCAACCTGATGTGATGTTGATGGATGTGAGAATGCCAATTATGGACGGGGTTGCAGCAACAAAAATCATCTGTCAGCGCTTCCCGCAAACGAAAGTGTTGATCCTCACCACCTTTGATGATGATGAATAGGTCGCTCAGGCAATCCGGTTTGGGGCATCAGGCTATCTGCTCAAAGATACTCCCTTTGAACAACTGACTCAAGCCATTCGATTTGTTCACAAAGGTTATACGCATCTGGGTTCAGGATTAGCCAGTAAGATTATGGCAGCAACGACCGTACCCACATCAACCACATCAAACGGTCTCGCCCGGTGGAATGAACTGACTCCGAGAGAACAAGAAATTTTGCAGTTAATTGGTACGGGTGCCAGCAATCGAGAAATCGCTAAAGCGCTTTACATTTCAGAAAAAACGGTGCGGAATCATGTCACCAATCTTTTGAGCCAGTTAGGGCTACGCGATCGCACTCAAGCCGCTATCTTTGTTCACTCTTGCTCATTCCCAAATAAATAGCTTAATGTGATTTTTGGAGGTTTAGAACCTGTTAGTTTTCTCTTTTTACTCATACTCAGTGTAGATCTATTCGTGCTAGAAGACACGTCTTTAGATAGAAGAATAAATTGAGATTTGGCTCTAAATTAGGGAAGATAAAGGAGAAAGGTAGTATATCCCCTCCACACACAAGAGGAAAAAACTATGAGCGCTGAAGATAGATTGAAAGCCGTTGCAAAGAACGTCGAAGGCAAAGCTCAAGAACTTTCTGGTAAAGTCACAGGCAATCCTGAAGACGAAGCCGCTGGCAAAGCTAAGCAAGTTGAATCCAAAGCTAGGCACACTGTAGAAAACGTCAAAGATGATGTCAAAAAAGCAATTGACTAGACATCCTAGATAGTTTTTTGCAAACATTTGCATGATTCCATATGTCACCGATAAAGCCTAAGCAACTTAAGTTGCTTAGGCTTTTTTTAACATATCATTTGCTTGAAATAGCTCTCTCAAAAGATGATAAAAGAGTCGATTTAATTGTTACTTACGATAGATGACCTAGTTCAGGAATCGGCTATAAGCTTCTAGTAATTCATGACTATTACATTTGGATATTACTAATTATGACAAACCAAAACGCTGATTCTAATACTTATGATCGCGGTATTGTTCCTGCTGAAACCGCTGCTCGGATGGAGCGAGAAGGTGACAACTATAAGGAGTTGCCTGAAGAGGAAGGCAAAGATAGTTTGGATACAACTGGTGGCTTTACGGTTGATCAAGAAGGTTTATTAAACAACTATGCTGTTGAGCCTGAAATGTATTACGAAGTGCCGGGTGATGCCAAACAGGCTGAAGAAGAAGCTGAGCGCGATCGCGCCCAAGAGTTAAAAGAAGTGAATGAAACCGACGAAGATGGTAAGTTAACTGCTGACCATGACTCGCGCGGCAGAGGTCCTGGAGTTATTTAAAGTGTAAGTGAATCAACCAAGAGCATTTGACCAATTCAAATGCTCTTTTTTTGTGTTTAAATCTAGAGCCATAGGGTGTTCACAAATCGGACTTTAGAGGAATATAAGAGAGATCCTCTCATCCTTTCTGATTGTGTCTTCTCTCCAAAGAATTCTGATTACCTGGTCTCTGGTGCTGGTTGCAGGCTGGTTAACAACCCAAGCTCTGAGCTATGTGGGTGGGCTAATTAGTATCTTATTAACTGCTGCCTTAATTGCCTTCCTGCTCAACTATCCCGTTGATGCACTCAAAAACCTGTTGCCGCGAACTGCCGCCGCAGTGATTGTTTATTTGTCGAGCGTTGTGCTGGTTATCCTGTTGTTAGTCGTTTTGCTGCCGCCTGTAATCAATCAAGGCGTACAGTTCATCACAGGCTTTCCAAACCTGTTAGCCCAAGCCCAGGATAAATTAACAGGGTTTCAGGTGTGGAGCGATGAACATGGCTTTCCGATCAATGTTCAACTGCTCACATCGCAGGTTTTAAACCGCAGTCAGGCGATCGCAGAGTCTACTGCAACAAAAGGAGTAAGCCTAGTTTTAGGCACCTTCAATCGCTTTATTGATTTCATTTTGATTTTGGTGATTTCGTTTTACATGCTGATCGATGGCAATCGCCTTTGGCAAGCATTTACCTCCATTCTCAACCCTGTCATTCAGCAAGAACTCACCGTCAGCTTACGCACAAACCTACAGCGTTTTGCCACCGGGCAACTGCTTTTAGGAACCTTTATGGCGATCGCTTTAACAATCGCCTTTTGGATTTTACAGGTGCCTTTTTTCCTATTATTTGCCGTGTTTATTGGAGTGATGGAAGTGATTCCATTTGTCGGTGCAACTCTAGGCATTGGAACAGTTGTCTTGATTGTTTTGTTTATTGATTGGTGGTTAGCGCTCAAAGTTTTAGCGGTTTCTCTAATCATCCAGCAAGTGAAAGATAACTTCATCACACCTAGGTTAATGGGCAAATTAACTGGATTATCACCCGTGTTTATTTTTATCTCTTTGCTGCTAGGAGCCAAAATTGGCGGTTTGCTAGGGATTATCCTAGCGATCCCATTTACGGGCGTGGTTAAAAGCTTTGTAGAAGTTGTTTCGGAGCCAACCTTGCCGCCTCAAACAGGCTCGTTTTTCCGGAATCCACTTGTACTTAAGGATACCAATGGCGCTGTGGCGGTGAATCCAGAAATGATTACGCCTCAAGAAAACTAGCAAAATCAAGAATTTTGGCAGTCTACTTTGCAACTGTTTCAGGATTGGCTACTGGCAAACAGACGGTAAAAACGCTACCTTCTCCTGGCGCAGATTGGGCTGCGATCGCGCCTTGATGAGCTTCCACAATTCGCCGAGAAAGATAAAGCCCTAAGCCACTCCCAGAGCGCTTGTTTTCTCCCTGACGAAACCGCTCAAATAAACTTTCTTGGTCTTCTAAAGAAATACCGGAGCCAGTATCTTTTACTTCTATCATGACCCAAGGCGTATCTAATAATGTGTGTTGAGGATCGTTTCCACCAGAGCCTGTGAGATGCACCTCAATTGAACCAATGTCGGTAAATTTAATAGCATTGCCAATTAAGTTGGTAAATAAGCGACGTAGCTCTAAGCGATCGCCCATCACAGTCATCGAGTGTTCAATTCCTGCGGGGTCAACTTGCAGCGTGATTGACAAACCCTTTTCTTCGGTTAACGGCAATAGATCTGTGACGATCGCTTGAAGGATCGATTGCAGGTCGCAGGATGAAAAGCTGAGAGTCTTATGTCCTGCATCATGGCGATACACTTCCAAAATAGTGTTGACCATTTGCAGCAGGTTCTGGTTACTGTGAACCATCATGGCGATCGCCTCCGTCATATCGGGCGAAATTTCCCCAAACGCTTCTTGCTTAAATAACGTCAACATCCGATCTGCTGCGACTAAGGGTGTCCGCAGGTCGTGAGTCAATCGATAAACAAAATCTTCCCGTTGGCGAGATAGTTGCTCTTGCTGCTGTTTGGCTAACTCCGCCTCTTGCTCTAGACGATAAAGCCGGACAGCATTTCGTAAAATGCGAGACAGTCGATCAGGCGACACTTTAGATTTGGGCAGATAGTCTGTTGCTCCTGCTTTCATCAGGTCTACCGCAATCTGCTCATCTCCCTGCCCCGTTAGCACAATGATCGGAGTATTCACTTTGTCTTGCCGCAAATCTTTTATCAGGGATAAGCCATCTCGGTCGGGCAGGCGATAATCCAAAAAAATGCAGTCAAATGCAGTATTTTTTAATTCAGCGATCGCACTGTTACAGTCCATCGCCTCAAAGAATGCCATCTCAACCCCAGCCGTTTTCAAAGCGCGACGTACTGCCATCCGGTCTACGTCGTCATCATCCACTACTAGAATCTTTAAAGGTTCTTCCATAAAAAACAGGGCATTTTTAATCAGTAATTATCACCAAACTGAAATAAATCTAATAGGGTTATTAGGTGGGCAACTCACACAGCGCCCAATATTTATTTAATGTTGCCATCAATTCTGCAAAGTTAGTAAACGTGACAGGTTTTAAAATGTATCCTGCCACATTGAGGTTATATGCCTCAATGCGATCGAAATCTTGATTAGAAGTGGTCAGCACAACTACAGGAGTAGACCGCAAATTATCGTCCGCACGTAGCTCTTGTAGAAATTCCAAGCCACCCATGCGGGGCATATTTAGATCAAGCAAAATTAGCCTGCGATTCATGGGTAAGGCTGGTGTTGCTTGAGATCCTCCTCTCAGCATTGTGAGTGCCTCAAGCCCATTGCTGGCGACATATAGCGGGTTCGTAATATGGTTCCGCTTAAATGCTCGTTGCACATTCATTACATCCACTTCATCATCCTCAACTAGGAGGATATTTATCAGTCTGTCTTCCATTTCTAGCTACAAACAATTTTATTTATTAAGAGTTTGTTATACGCGACGGGTTCATTCTACGCGGTAATTCCAGGGTTGTTGCTCAGCCTACAGGATGATCCCTAGCTTGATATAAGCATAATTTATCGGGGCATTTCTTGTGGGGGTTCTCAATTTCACGGGTCAGGCACAAGACGCTCTCTTAACCATTCATTCGATACTTTCAAAAATAACGCGGTCCCCCTCACCCTAAATCCCTCTCCCGCTCTGAGAGAGGGACTTTGAGCAACTTCTACTTCCCCTTCTCCTGCCTTGGGAGTAGACCGTAGGTCGTGCGAAGCAGGGGGCTGGGGGTTGTAGCTTGCTTCCCGCAGGGTAGGAGATTGGGAAAGTCGCACATCGCGTTAATTTTGTATTCATAGTCAAGATAAGCAAAAACGCGATCGCAATCCCTTCCTTTGGATGGATGATCCTGCTTGATAAAATTGGTGAACTGGTGAGTAGAGTTAACCAGTGATCAAACTATGCGCAAGCTGAATATCGGTCTTACAGATAAACAACGCCAAGGGGTGATTGACTTGCTGAACGGCAGTCTATCGAACGCATATTTGCTGTTGATTAAAACCAAGAAATACCATTGGGATGTAGTGGGTCCTCAGTTTCGCACCTTGCATGAGCTATTGGATGAACAATACGAAGCCCTATCTGCCACAACAGACAGCATTGCAGAGCGTGTTCGGATTTTAGGCGGATTTCCAGCCGGAACAGCAGCAGAATTTATTCAGCTTGCTTCAATTAAAGAGCTTCCTGGCGTGATTCCCAATGCAACTGAAATGGTGGCAAAGTTGGTGGATGATCATGAGCTAGTTATTCGTAGCCTGCGGGAACAAATTGATCAGTGTGGCGATGAGTTCCATGATCAAGGCACAGCAGATTTTCTGACTGGTCTCATGGAAGAGCATGAAGAAATGGCTTGGATGCTGCGCTCTTTTATCGAAGGAGAATCCATCTCGCCCGATGGCAATCAGCCAGAGTCCGCTAAAGTTGCGGTTTCTGCTGGTAAAAACTAGCTAGCGTTGATTGCTTAGGCGGACAAAACATACCATTTAATTTTGCTTACCCAGCACTGCGGTATTTCTAGCAAAAATGTTCAACAAAAAGGTGCCTGAAAGTTTTAGGCACCTTTTTAGATCAATTGATTTGAAACTGATTCAGCGATCAGCGCGTTTTTAGTTACTTAAGTGCTTCAGCCCCGCCCACTACCTCAAGAATTTCTTGAGTGATAGCTGCTTGGCGCGCTTTGTTATAAGAACGGGTAAGCGTATTGATCAATTGTTTTGCATTGTCGCTAGCGCTACTCATTGCGGTCATTCGAGCAGATAGCTCACTGGCAGCAGATTCCTGTAGGGCGCGCAGTAATTGATTGTTGAGGTACAGCGGCAGCAGAGTCTCTAAGATTTGAAGAGGCTCTTGTTCAAAGATCATATCTCTCGGAAACTCGCGACTTGCGGTATCAACCTGTTCGCGTGATACTTCAAACTTTCCACCGCGACTCGTGAGGCGAAAGATTTCATCATCTGGATCTTCAAAGCCTTGAGGATCGAGAGGCAGCAGGGTTTGAATGACCGGGCGAGAACTGATGAGAGAGACAAACCGGGTGTAAATTAGCTCAACGCGATCGACCGTTTCAGATAGAAAAAGCTCCAGTAACACATCCGCAATCTTAGAAGATTCTGATGCGGTGGGCACTTGCTCTAAACCAGTGAAGGCTTCTGCAATAGGCTGTTCGCGGCGTTGAAAGTATTGAGTCGCCTTTCGACCAATCAACACGAGTTGGTAATCCAGCCCTTCTGCTTTGAGTTCTTTAATCCGGTTCTCAGCCCGCCGAATCACGTTGCCATTGTAGCCACCACACAGACCGCGATCGCCGGTGACAACCAGCAATCCAACCGTTTTTACCGTTCTTTTTTGCAGCAATGGCAAGCTGGTATCATTTTGAAATTTCAATCGGGTCTGCAAACCATACAGCACTTGGGCAAGCCGATCTGCAAAGGGACGAGTGGCAAGCACTTGCTCCTGAGCGCGGCGGACTTTCGCCGCTGCCACAAGCCGCATGGCTTCTGTAATTTTTTTAGTGTTTTTGACCGACTTGATGCGATCGCGAATGACTTTAAGATTTGCCATAACTTTGGGAAGTTTTGAGCTATAGGGTGCGATTGAATGACTCAGAGCAATTAAACAATTAAGCTATGAGTTCCAAACATTAGGCTGCTGAAAACTCATAGCTCAATCATGACTAGCCTAGGCAGTTGCCACAAAGGTTTTCTTAAACTCAGCGATCGCGCTCTTTAGCGCCTCCTCTGCATCCGCGTTCAGTTCTTTCTTTTCGCGAATGATGTCGCCATACTTCGGCGCACTGCCCGCCAAATATTCCCGCAGACCCTTTAGGAAAACGGTGACTTTATCAACTGGCAGATCATCCAAATATCCGTTAATCCCTGCATAGATAGCAGCAACCTGATCTCCAACCGATAGCGGCGAAAACTGGGGCTGCTTGAGGATTTCCCGTAGACGCTGACCCCGCGCCAACTGGTTTTGAGTCGCTTTATCCAAATCTGAAGCAAATTGTGCAAACGCTTGCAGGTCATCAAACTGCGCTAGCTCCAGCTTTACCTTGCCTGCGACCTTCTTCATTGCCTTCGTTTGAGCGGCTGAACCAACCCGTGACACTGAAATACCAGGGTTTACAGCAGGACGTAAGCCTGAGTTGAACAAGTCGGAAGATAGGAAAATTTGACCATCCGTAATCGAAATTACGTTGGTTGGAATGTAAGCCGATACGTCACCCGCTTGAGTTTCTACAATGGGCAAAGCTGTCATACTGCCGCCACCCAAAGCATCACTGAGTTTTGCCGCACGCTCTAGCAAGCGGGAGTGGAGGTAAAACACATCGCCAGGATAGGCTTCCCGACCGGGCGGACGACGCAGCAACAAGGACATTTGGCGATAAGCCTGCGCTTGTTTTGACAAATCATCGTAGACAACGAGCGTATGCTTGCCTTTATACATAAAGTATTCAGCTAAGCTTGCACCCGTATAAGGAGCCAGAAACTGAAGCGATGCGGGGTCGTTGGCATTGGCAGCCACGATGATGGTGTACTCCAAAGCGCCCTGCTCGCGGAAGACGTTAACAATGTTGGCAACCGTTGAGGCTTTTTGACCGATCGCCACATAGACGCAAACCACATCTTCACCTTTCTGGTTCAAAATGGTGTCGAGCGCGATCGTGGTTTTACCCGTTTGGCGATCGCCAATGATCAGTTCCCGCTGTCCCCGACCAATGGGAATCATGGAATCGATCGCGGTGATACCCGTTTGCATCGGTTCGCAAACCGACTTACGCGCAATAATGCCAGGAGCCGGAGATTCAATTAAGCGCATCTCGGCAAAAGCGATATCGCCTTTCCCATCCAAGGGGCGACCCAAAGCATCCACCACCCGTCCAATCAGCGCATCGCCTACGGGAACTTGAGCAATTTTTCCGGTTGATTTGACGACGCTACCTTCTTCAATGCCGCGTCCACCGCTCATCAAAACGGCACCCACATCGTCTTCTTCTAAGTTGAGCGCGATCCCAATTGAGCCGTCTGCAAACTCAAGTAGCTCGTTTGCCATGACTTGATCGAGTCCATAGATGCGGGCAATCCCGTCACCCACGGACAAAACGGTTCCAACATTAGAAGCTTTGATGCCTTGATCGTATTGCTCGATTTGCTGCCGAATAATACTGCTAATTTCGTCTGGTCGAATGCTTACCATAAGGTTACTCTCTAGGGAATCAGGGTTAGAAGGTTAAATTGCAAAGTGTGAATTAAGCCGCACCGCCTAAGCGTAGAGAAATGCGCCGTAACTGCCCACGAATACTGGCATCAATCACTTGAGAGCCAATTTTGATGACCACGCCACCGATTAACTCTGGGTCAAGCTTGATATCTAGCTCAACTTGATGTGCCCCTGTTAAGGCGATCACTTTATCTTTCAAGGCTTGGGTTTGGTCGTCGGTCAGTTCCCGCACGGTGGTTACTTCAGCAAGAACTATTTGGTTCAGCTTGCGAAGCAAGGCTTGAAACTCACTGCAAATTCCTGACAAAAACATGATGCGACGGCGATCGACCAGCAGCATCAAAAAGTTTTGAGTATAAGAATGAAGTCCATCACCAAATACTTGGGATAAGACCGCTTTCTTTTGCTCCGGCTTGTAAATTGGGTTGGCAAAAAATTCTTTTAAATCTTCAGAACTTTTAAGGGTTTCGGAAATTGAACTGATGTCATTGCCAACTTGATCAACAATGTTGCTCTGTTGGGCTAACGACATTAGAGCTTGAGCGTAACGCTCTAAGATTTCACCTCTAACCATACCTCCGTCTTTCATGAGGCACCTCCAATCATGGCAATGCTGCGGTTGATCATATTAGTCTGAAGCTCATCGGTCATGCGAGAGGGCAGTTCAGATTCAGCTTTTTGCAGGGCTAACTTAGAGACTCGCTGCCGCAGTTCAGCGATCGCACGTTCCCGTTCTGCATTCAAATCTTGGCTCAACCCTTCTCGCATCCGCTGAACTTCGACTTCTGCATCTGCTAACAAAGAAGCTTTGACCGCCACTGCACGCTCTTCCGCACCAGAGCGGATTCGAGCAGCCTCTTGCTGAGCTTGAGCTAACTTTTGCTGTTCCTCTGCAAGGGCTGCCGATGCTTTCTGCCTGCGTTCTTCAGCTTCCTTCAACGCAGCTTCAATATCGCTACGGCGTTCGCTCAAAATCTTTCCTAAAAAACCGCGTCCAAAGTAAACCAAAAGACCGATGACGATCAAAAGATTGACTAGGTTTGATTCCAAAATACTGGCGGCAAATCCACCCTCTTCAGGAGCTTCTACAGCCGCTTCTGCAATTAACCATCCTATTCCCAACATACTCATAGCTGCGCCATTCCCATCTTGTATGCCTGTGCAGTACATTCACTCACTATCTAGCTGCAAAACTCTCGTTCAGACCATGCTGGAATCTAGGCAACTGGAGCGCCCAAGATTTTATCCAAAATCTGACGACTGAGTGAGTCAACTTCTTGCTCAAGCGATCGCATCGCCTCTTGCTTTTGCTGATCCAACTCTTTCTGAGTTTGTTCTTTTTGATGACGGGCTTCTTCTTGAGCTTCAGCAATTTTGCCAGCAACAATTTGTTGGGCATCTGCTTGAGCCGCCGTAATCAGCGCTTGAGATTGCCTGCGGGTTTCAGCTAAATCCTGCTCATATTGCTTTGCCAACGTTTCCGCTTTCGACAAGCGCTCTTGAGCTTCAACTTGATTACGTCGAATGTAATCACCACGCTCCTCGATCGCCTTAGTTAAAGGCTTGTAAAAAATGGCATTCAAAACAACCATTAGGAGTAAGAATTGCACCGCCATCAATGGCAATGTTGCATCAAAGTCAAACATGGTTTTCTTTCCAAAAACTGCTATCGCAACACTGTATGGTCAGTGAGAAAAACAAAATCCAAGACTCAAAACATAGATAGAAAAAAGAAAAACTGCAATAAGTTGCAAATTGGCAACTTTCAGTTAAAAGGTAGAGACGTAAAAAACGTCTCTACCCGACCCTATCCAATATCAGCCAATAAATGGGTTTGCAAACAGCAACACTAATGCAATAACCAAACCGTAGATGGTGAGGGATTCCATAAACGCCAAAGTTAAAAGCAGAGTGCCGCGAATCTTACCTTCCGCTTCGGGCTGACGCGCAATCCCTTCGACTGCTTGTCCGGATGCGTTACCTTGACCAATTCCAGGACCGACTGAAGCCAGACCAATTGAGAGAGCCGCAGCCAAAACCGAAGCGGACGCAACCATTGGATCTACCATGACGTTTCCTCTTGATTAGTGAACAAAACAATTACAAAATTATGGATTTGAGATTTCTCGCAAGATTCAAACAAACTTGAATCCAAAATCAAAAGTCCAACACCCAAAAAGACTTACAACCAAGGGCATAATTAATGCTATTCATGCTCTTCCCCATGCCCTTCTAGCGCCTCATGAATATAAGCACCCGCTAAGGTGGCAAACACAAGCGCCTGAATTGCGCTGGTAAAAAGACCCAGCAGCATGACGGGAAGTGGAACAAACAAGGGCACTAGCAGCACCAAAACTCCAACTACCAACTCATCCGCCAAAATGTTGCCAAAAAGACGGAAGCTGAGCGAAAGCGGCTTGGTGAAATCTTCCAAGATTGCGATCGGCAATAGAATAGGAGTGGGCTGAACATACTTAGCGAAGTAGCCTAATCCTTTTCTGCTAAAACCAGCATAAAAATATGCCAGTGATACCAGCAGCGCGAGTGCAACGGTGGTGTTGATGTCGTTCGTAGGAGCTGCCAACTCACCCTCTGGCAACTTTATCAGCTTCCATGGAATGAGCGCACCCGACCAATTCGACACAAAAATGAATAAAAAGAGAGTGCCGATAAAGGGCACCCACGGGCGATATTCCTTTTCTCCTAGTTGATTTTTGGCTAGATCACGCACAAAATCCAGCGCGTACTCCATAAAATTCTGCATTCCCGACGGAATTCGTTGAATATTACGAGTTGCTAAGATTGAGGCAATCACTAACAGCGCAATAACAAACCAAGAGACAAGAAAGACTTGACCGTGAACCTTGAGATTGCCAATTTCCCAATAAAAATGCTGACCAACCTCTAGGCTGGCAAGTGGAAAATCAGGAGTAGCAATAAAACTTAGCATTGGACTCCAGCCAGATTCCCAAAGGGTTTCAGTAGTAAAGTTGCTAGTCTACCTACCTAACGAGAGTTAGAAGGCATCAGTGTTCGCAGCATATAAACGATGAGAGTCCCTTTGTAGGTCAAAAAACCTAGGAAGATTGGCAAAACCTGAAGCTGTTTCCATTGAGTTGCAACGATAATCAACCCAACAAAAATTACAAGTTGAGACTTGCCAATTTGGCTCTTTTCTCTACCGAACTGCCCAACGTTTCTAGCCAACACTTTCAAGTAAACCACACCTGTGCATGCTCCTAGCAAATAATTCAAAGCAATGCTGAGGGAATAAAAGTACCAAACAAAAACAAAGATGATACCCGTCAAAATAACAGTGGTTACTAATAACTCCTGCTGAAGTTGGTAATACTCCTGCATAGAATCATTAGGTTCCACTGGCAAAGAATTTTGCTCGGATACTTCACTCATTTTGGATGCAACTTTTCAATGGTTTAGCTGTGACTGTTGGAGCATTTAAAGGAAGACCCCATTAGCTCAACGCTTTTAGGTTTGCTTTAGATACTCAAATCATCAGCAATCATATCACGCAGAGTAATAATACTTAATGTCACCAAAGAGAAAATTTTCTGCGATCGCGTCAATGCAGTCGTTCTCCAACCCTCTCGAAGGCAGTTGCTTCAGCTTTGTAACAAAAGGTTTCTAGTTTCTCAGCCGAGTCACCCTAATCCTTTATGATTGGTCGATAAATCAAGCGGGATGGGTTCCATACACTTTTTAATAAAAGCTTGTTGAATCCAAATCGTTTTAATCTAAGCCCGTGAACAAGCAATCCTATGCCTTCGTTTTCAACGATTTAATGCTTCTTTAGTAGGCATTGTCTAGAGGGTTGGCAAGTAAGGTTTTGGTCAAATTTAAAACAGTAACAATCCGTAAAGGGAGCTTTTGAAATCCATGAGTGTTAAAGCAAGCGGTGGAAGCTCGGTTGCACGCCCCAACCTTTACCAAACTCTAGCCGTCGCCACAATTTCCCAGGCTGAACAGCAAGATCGCTTTCCAGGAAAAGGGGAGCTAGATGCGCTAACTACTTATTTTAGTTCTGGTCTGAAGCGTCTGGAAATTGCAGAGACTCTCACTCGCAATTCCGACATTATTGTGTCGCGTGCTGCTAATAGCATTTTTACAGGCGGTTCGCCTATGGCGTTTCTTGAAAAGCCCGTAGAAGCTCCAGTGATGACGATCGCCGGAATTGCTCTGACGACCGAAGAAGGAATGAAGCTGGGCACCGTCACCTATGGCGATACTAAGAATGCCCCTGGGATTCTAGACAGTATTCGCTCTATTTTCACGGGCACATCTGACGGCGGTGCGGCTCCTGCGAACTTTCGACCGATTAACATTGCCCGCTACGGTCCTAGCAACATGGCAAAGTCCCTGCGGGACTTAAGCTGGTTTCTCCGCTATATAACTTACGCGATCGTGGCAGGTGATCCCAACATCATTTCTGTCAACGTCCGTGGCTTGCGAGAAATTATTGAACGGGCTTGCTCTGGGGAAGCGACTACAGTGGCTCTACAGAAAATGAAGGCAGCCGGACTTAGCTATTTTCGCGATGATGCTGAAGCAGAGGCGATCGTCCGGCAATATTTTGATGTGCTGATTACCGAATTCAAAGCGCCTACTCCTTCTACTCAAGTACGCCAGCGTTCCTCCAGCGATCTACAGGGTTTACAACTTCCTCAGATCTACGCGAATGCGGCTGAAAAGCGTTCTAAGTATGCGATGAAGCCCGGTCTATCTTCCACCGAAAAAAATGACGTGGTGAAGGCAGCCTATCGCCAAGTGTTTGAACGGGACATCACCCGCGCCTATTCGCTTAGCATCTCCGATTTAGAGTCTAAGGTGAAGAACGGCGAAATTTCTATGAAGGAATTTATTCGTCGTTTAGCAAAATCGCCTCTCTACCGCAAAAACTTTTATCAGCCCTACATCAACAGCCGCGCCTTAGAATTAGCGTTTCGTCATATTTTGGGTCGGGGTCCTAGTTCGCGTGAAGAGGTTCAGAAGTACTTCTCCATCGTTTCTAAGGGAGGCTTGCCTGCCTTAGTGGATGCGTTGATTGACTCCAAAGAATACGCTGATTATTTTGGTGAAGAAACGGTTCCTTACTTGCGGGGTCTGGGTCAAGAGGCACAAGAATGTCGCAACTGGGGTCCTCAACAAGACCTATTCAAATACAGTGCGCCCTTCCGTAAGATTCCTCAGTTCATCACTACTTTTGCGGCATACGATCGCCCCTTGCCTGACCAGCACGTTTATGGTTCTGGCAACGATCCACTGGAAATTCAATTTGGTGCCATTTTTCCTAAAGAAACCAAAAACCCTAGTACCAGTCCGGCTCCGTTTGGTAAAGATACCCGCCGCATTCTAATTAATCGGGGTGCAGGGATCAATAACCAGTTAAGCAACCCGGCGGCGCGGGGTGTGGCTCCTGGATCTTTGGGTCCAAAGGTGTTCAAGTTTGATCAAAGTCCTAGCTTCACGGGTAGCTTTGCCAAAGGGCGCGATCGCGGTAACACCAAAGGTATTAGCGTTAAATTCTCTGAAAGCTCA
>JBBSCL010000017.1:0-14599 GCA_038250345.1 Leptolyngbyales cyanobacterium | reverse complement strand
TTTGTGGTGAATGACCTGCTGATTGCTAAGGGGAAATCGCTTGATAAAATTACCCAAGCAGAAACAGTGGTCTCTTATCCGGGTTTGGGAAAAGATTTAAAGCGATTAACGGCTAGCCAATATTTAGCAGAACTGTGCCTCTACCAAGCGTTAAGCGATCAGCCCCAAGAAGAACTTTTTTGTATTTTGAATGAACAATTGCAGCGACTAGAGCGATCGCCCACCTCACTTATTTTACTCACGCTGATCTCTGGAATTTATCAACTTTTGACCGTGGCGGGAGTCGCGCCGGAAGTGCATCGCTGTTGCGTCACTCAGCAACCTTTAATTCCAAATGAACCGACTGGCTTTAGCATTCCTGCTGGCGGCACCGTTACTTTAGAATCATTGGAGCAACTGCAACAGCCCCATAGCCCGCAAGTCCGAATAGCCAAACCCGTTCAAAGTTCGTTTAGGCGAAATGCCCAACTTCATAGTCTAATTGGAGTAAAGGAGTTGATCATCCTACAGGCGATCGCTCAAATTGACCCATCACAACCTGATTTGTTTTCCAGTCAGTCCGCTGAAAAATTTGCTCAGCTTGCCGCCTCAACCACGGCTTGCATTGCTGTAGAGCGGATTTTACGCCAGTATGCTCAGTATCATTTCGATCGCTCGATTCGCTCCGCAACCTTGATGGATGCCTGTTTTTCAAGTTCACCTCTGCCCCAACTGTCATAATCATGATGCAATTGCCCAAACCCAATCTAGAAGCCATGATGATGCAGTCCACCGAATTTGCGAATCAGGGTCAGGAGCAAGAGCGGCATCAAGATGTTTCCGGTCTAGACTACAAGCGTGATCAAACTTTGTTACAATTCGATACAGGTTCTCAGACAGACTCTTGCTTATCCGATGAAGCAGTGGTGTCGGTGAATCCGGTATGCGATCAAAGTATGGAGAGCGCCACGGCAATGTTTCGTTCTGAAGAAGAAGAATTACTTGAATCAACGGAACGGGCTTTGGAGCGATCTTTGGCAGTCGATGCTTTGAACGATCGCGCCGTCGAGTCTATTACTCAGTCGGTGCCGGATCAGTCGAGCCTGCCTAATTTGCCACAAACTGGAGGCGGGTCTGATTCTGAGCGTGGCGGCTTTTTGCCAGTCCTGAAAAATCGTAGCTTCTTAACGCTCTGGGGTGGTCAGGTCTTTTCCCAACTGGCGGATAAGGTGTATTTGGTGCTGATGATTGCGTTGATTGCCAGTCGCTTTCAATCAGAAGATCAGACGATCAGCGGTTGGGTGTCATCCATTATGATTGCGTCTACGATACCTGCGGTGCTGTTTGGCTCGATCGCAGGCGTTTATGTTGATCGCTGGTCTAAAAAAGCCGTCTTGGTGATCACAAACCTGCTCCGGGGAAGTTTAGTGATTTCCTTGCCGTTTTTACTGTGGCTCACCAAAGGCTGGGCACCTTGGAATGGCTTGCCTGTGGGTTTCTATGTGCTTTTAGGCATCACTTTTTTGGTTTCTACTCTGACTCAATTTTTTGCTCCGGCTGAACAGTCTGCGATTCCGTTGATTGTGGAGCGCAGGCATTTGCTGTCTGCTAATTCGCTCTACACCACGACGATGATGGCATCGGTGATTGTTGGGTTTGCAGTGGGAGAGCCGCTGTTGGCGATCGCGGATGGCATTGCCACTCATCTGGGCTGGACTGCGGTGGGGCTGGGTAAAGAGTTAGTTGTAGGCGGCAGCTATGTGATCGCCGGACTGATTTTGATGCTGCTTGATCTAAAAGAAAAAAATCGATACCCGTCTTTTCAATCCGCATCCAACGGCGCAACTAATGGAGCATCGGCAGAAAAACCGGAGGAACCGCCCCATGTGTTTGCAGACATCCGAGATGGAATTCGCTACTTAGGTCAGCAGCATCAAGTGCGGGGCGCATTGATTCAACTGGTGATTTTGTTTTCGGTATTTGCGGCGCTGGCAGTGCTTGCGGTGCGTTTGGCTGAAGTGATTCCTGAAATCAAATCTTCACAGTTTGGCTTTTTGTTGGCGGCAGGTGGAGTCGGCATGGCGATTGGAGCCACCTTTATTGGTTATTTTGGGCAACGCTTTGCTCATTCCCGTCTCAGCCTTTGGGGTTCACTCGGCATGGCAGCCGCGCTAGTAGGATTGGCGTTTTTCTCCCATCATTTGATTCCTGTGCTGCTGTTGTTGGGATTTTTGGGGCTGTGTTCGGCGATCGTCGGGGTGCCCATGCAAACCACGATTCAAGAAAAAACCCCTGAAGAGATGCGCGGCAAAGTGTTTGGTCTGCAAAATAATGCCATTAATATTGCGTTGAGCTTGCCGCTTGCTCTCGCTGGAGTTGCCGAAACGTTCTTGGGTCTGCGAGTTGTTTTCTTGGGTCTAGCGGCTTTGATGATCGCAGGTGGGGGCTTAAACTGGTATATTAGCTCCGACAAGCCTAGCCAAACGTTAGAATCGTAAATTGTTCTGGACGATTGGTTAGAGTGCTTGGCAGTTTTTACTGCTCACAAGTCCGCTAGCCCTCCCATAGAGCAACAAAACCGAATGCACATTGCATGGCTTGGAAAAAAGTCTCCTTTTTGTGGCAATGTCACCTACAGCCGAGAGGTGACGAATGCCTTACAAGATTTAGGACATCAGGTCAGCTTCTTTCACTTCGCCCAAGAAGGACCGCCCCCTGACAATTGGCCTGACTTTTTAGAAGAAGTTTCCATTCCATTTCTTCATAAATCACAGCTTTATACCATTCCAAATTTTCGCTCTAAAAAAGTGCTGACCGATTCTCTGGAAGACCTGAAGCCAGATGTGGTTCATGCATCGTTAACGCTATCGCCGCTGGATTTTTTGCTTCCAGAAATCTGTGAAGACCTGGATATCCCGCTGGTTGCCACGTTTCATCCCGCCTTCGATCGCAAACTGCGAAACTTTTCCTCTGGGACTCAGCACCTTGCCTATCAGCTTTATGCGCCTTGTTTGGCAAGATACGATCGCGTGATTGTCTTCTCCAACATTCAGCGGGCGATTTTGATCAAGCTGGGAGTTGCGCCCTCTCGCATTGCTGTGATTCCTAACGGCGTAGATACCCAAAAATATTGCCCTGGTTTTTCCAACTTCAAAGCAGAAGTCGGGGCAAATCGAGTATTTCTCTATCAAGGGCGCATTTCTCCCGAAAAGAATGTGGAATCCCTGTTAAAAGCCTGGAAGCAATCCAACATGGGAGTAGGAGCCAAACTCGTGATTGTGGGTAACCATGGACCGCTTGCCGCCTCCCTAACTCCGTTTTATGGAACGGAACACGGCATCGTCTGGATGGGCTTCATTGCCAACGAGCAGCGTCGCATCGAAATTTTACGGGGCACGGATGTTTTTGTATTGCCTTCTTTGGTGGAAGGACTGTCGCTTTCCCTACTAGAAGCAATGGCGTGTGGACTTGCTTGTGTGGCGACTGATGCCGGTGCAGATGGCGAAGTGTTGGAGAAAGAAGCGGGAGTCATCCTTAAAACCCAAGGCGTAGCGACTCAGCTTAAAATCTTACTGCCACAATTGCGAGATCATACCGCTTGGACAACAACCCTCGGCATCAACGCCCGTCGCCGTGCCGAGGAACGCTACACCTTAAGCGATAATATTGCCCAAGTTGAAAAACTTTATCGTGAGTTGATAATTTTGCGATCGCAATCTAAACAGAAAACCCCACAGTATTTAAGCCACACTTCAACTCGCCGCAGCGACAGCATTTTCGTCCGCTCTAAGTATTAAAAAATAATTTGCTAGTTACCTTAGAATGAGTACACCGATAATTCCCACGCGGGAGCAAGAGGCTGCCTGTTTAAGGCTATGCGCCAATCTGACTAATATGTATGCGTCGATCCATATCGTGCGGATTGATGAACGAACGGGGAATATTTTCATTTTGGCAGGTGAGGAAATAGAAGTTACGATTCCACCCAATGGCATCTGGAGATACAACTAATGCAACCTGATTACGCTGCCATGAGCTTCAAAGAATTAAGAGCATATGTTTTGAAGCACCACGAGGATCAAGCAGCATTCTACGCTTTGGCAGATCGGATTACGAGTAACCCAAACTTGAAAAGCTACACGATCGCGGATATTGATCGCTTACCTGAAATCTTGCGTGAAAGTGGCAAACTGCCGAAACGGGCAGAGGAGTAGCAGTTGAGAGGCTAGTAGGGACTGACAGATCTAAACTCTAAAATTGCTGCTCTGCAATCTGCCCCATTGCGATCTAAAATCTAGAATCGCCAATTCACAATCACCCCCATGCCTCAGCCCGCGATCGAATCCATTCTGCACGAAGAGCGACTGTTTCACCCCACTGCGGATTTTTCACAGCAAGCCCAGATCAAAAACTTGGAACAGTACCAGCAGCTTTATGACAAAGCAAAGGCTGACCCGCAGGCTTTTTGGGCAGATCTGGCAGCCACCGAACTGCACTGGTTTCAAAAGTGGGATACCGTGTTGGATTGGCAGCCGCCTTTTGCCCAGTGGTTTGTGAATGGCAAAATCAATATTTCCTACAACTGTTTAGATCGGCATCTAACGACTTGGCGACGCAACAAAGCCGCGTTGATTTGGGAAGGGGAACCAGGCGATTCGCGCACGCTGACTTACGCGCAACTCCATCGGGAAGTCTGCCAGTTCGCCAATGTGCTGAAGCAATTGGGCGTGCAAAAGGGCGATCGCGTCGGAATTTATATGCCGATGATTCCCGAAGCCGCGATCGCCATGCTTGCCTGTGCCCGGATTGGAGCGGTACACTCCGTCGTATTTGGTGGCTTCAGCGCTGAGGCATTGCGCGATCGCTTGGTGGATGTGCAAGCAAAACTGGTGGTAACGGCAGATGGCGGCTGGCGAAAAGACGCGATCGTACCGCTGAAAGAACAAGTAGACAAAGCCCTAGCGAACAATAGCGCCCCCAACGTTGAGAACGTGCTGGTGGTGCGGCGGACTGAGCAAACAATCGCCATGGAACCTGGTCGCGACCACTGGTGGCATGACTTGCAAGCCGGAGCTTCTGCCAATTGCCCCGCCGAACCGATGGACAGCGAAGATATGCTGTTTGTGCTGTACACCTCTGGTAGCACGGGTAAGCCGAAAGGGGTTGTCCACACCACGGGCGGCTACAACCTCTACACCCACATGACGACCAAGTGGATTTTTGACCTGAAGGACACCGATGTTTACTGGTGTACTGCCGATGTCGGCTGGATTACCGGACACAGCTATATTGTCTACGGTCCGCTTTCCAACGGTGCCACCAGCGTCATATATGAAGGCGCACCTCGTCCTTCTAATCCCGGCTGCATGTGGGATGTGATTGAAAAGTACGGCGTAAATATCTTTTACACCGCGCCGACAGCCATTCGTGCCTTTATCAAAATGGGCGAACATTTGCCCAATGCGCGGGATTTGTCTTCTCTAAGACTGTTGGGCACCGTCGGCGAACCGATCAACCCCGAAGCCTGGATGTGGTATCACCGGATTATTGGCAAAGAGCGCTGTCCGATTGTGGATACCTGGTGGCAAACAGAAACGGGCGGCATTATGATTACGCCCCTTCCGGGCGCGGTGCCCACGAAACCGGGTTCCGCAACGCTGCCGTTTCCTGGCATCCTGGCGGATATTGTGGATTTAGAGGGCAACACTGTTCCCGCTAACGAAGGCGGCTATTTAGCGGTGCGCCACCCGTGGCCCGGAATGATGCGGACGGTGTATGGCGATCGCGATCGCTTCCGTCGCACCTATTGGGAACACATTCCCCCCAAAGATGGGCAATATCTTTACTTTGCTGGGGATGGTGCCCGTTGTGATCAAGACGGCTACTTCTGGGTGATGGGGCGCGTGGATGACGTGATCAATGTGGCAGGGCATCGCCTTGGCACGATGGAAATTGAGTCGGCGCTGGTATCTCATCCAGCGGTGGCAGAAGCCGCTGTAGTCGGCAAACCCGACGACCTGAAAGGAGAAGAAATCGTGGCGTTTGTAACGTTGGAAAACAACATTACCGCCAACGATCAATTGAAAAACGAACTGAAAAAGCACGTCGTTCAAGAGATTGGCGCAATCGCCCGTCCTGGTGAAATTAAATTTGCTGATGCGTTACCCAAAACGCGATCGGGTAAAATCATGCGGCGATTGCTGCGATCGCTGGCGGCTGGAGAAGAAATCTCTGGCGACACCTCCACCCTAGAAGATCGCAGCGTGTTAGAAAAACTGCGCGGAGGTTAACCGTTTTTAGTGATACCAGTCAGTTCTACTCACTGGCTGATTCAGGTTCACGGCTTATCTCTGAACTATCGCTCGTTAAATTGGCATCTTCATACAGTGCATTCATACTCACTTGTAGATTCACACTAGCAAGGTGAAGGATGTCGCCCCAATTAAACGAAAACAGCACCCAACGCCCTGCTTCGTTACGACGAAAGCAATCTACTCGTAGTTACCTTGTATATAGGGGAAGATAAGACAAGGAGAACACGAATAAGCAAAGACTCTGAACCTGCCCCTGAGTAACAACTCGCAGCGCAGATTATAGTAGCCTGCAATACCCTGATTTTCTTGTCCTTTCCCTGCCCACCCACAATGCCCACCCGCAAATCTGAACTCAGTATCAAGGGGACTGGCGGTGGTACAGCCACCCCAGATTGAACAAGGACAATCATCTGTTCTTCCCTGCCCTGGTCGCCACTGTGAGATCGGCGGCGATCTCACAGTGGCGGGAAATCCTTTTAGCCAAGGGCAAGACCAAGATGCAGGGAGTGGGAGCGGTGATGCACAAGCTTTTGCGGATCTGTTTTGGGGTGCTTAAGTCGGGTAAACCCTTTGACCCGATATTACTGGCTACTCCTGCTTGATTCACTGAGCGCAATCCGGTATCTACAGTCAAAAATCATCCTTGCATTCAGCAAAGCCGAGGGAAATTTGTAGATATATTTTGTTGGGGCAGGTTTAGTCAAGATTTAACGGTGCCGATCAACCAACATCAAAATCTCCTTTTAAAACGCGATGTGCAACTAATTTGCCCTCATCCCAACCCTTCTCCCCAAGGAGAAGGGCTTTCAGACATCTCTGGTTCCCTCTCCCGCCGGGAGAGGGCTAGGGTGAGGGCGTTCTTTGCGTTGTTTCAGGAAAGTCGCACATTGCGTTTTAAAGGTATTTTGTTGGTTGGGAGTTTGTTGGAAAAATAGTTTTGAGCTTTTCTTAACCTGGTTTAAAAGTGAGAAATCGCCCCAAAATTCACCTTGCAAGGTGAATTTTGGGGGATCTTCAACAATCTGCTAGCAATCTGCTTGATGCTATTCACCTTCTGCTCTGATCCTTTCCTAAACTCTTCATGATGTGCAAACCCTTAATTTTATTAGTTGAAGATAATCAAGATGATGAAGAGTTGACGTTGCTAGCCTTTGAACAAAGTGAACTCTCGGCGCAGGTTGCAGTTGCCCGTGATGGAGTCGAAGCCTTGGAGTATCTGTTTGCCACCGGAATCTATGCCGATCGCTCCACGGCTACCTTGCCAGTTTTGATTCTGCTGGATATTCAATTGCCTCGCTTAAATGGCTTAGAAGTGCTGCAACAACTCCGAGCCGCCCCCCGTACTCGGCACCTGCCAGTCGTGATTTTGACCACTTCCACTGAACAGCAAGATTTGTTAGAAAGCTATCATTTAGGCTGTAACAGTTACATTCAAAAACCTGTAGATTACGATCGCTTTCTCCAGGTTCTTCAACAATTAGGTATGTATTGGCTCGCTCTTAACACTCCTCCTCCCACTCGATAAACTCTATGTCTTTTAGCGATATGAATCATTCGCTCCGGGTGCTGCTAGTTGAAGATAATGCCGATGATGTAGAACTGTTGGTTTTGGAGCTTGAAATGGGTGGCTATCAAGTCACTCATCAACAGGTCGATACGGCGATCGCCCTGCGTCGGGCGCTTCAAAATCAGCAGTGGGATCTGATTTTGGTAGATTACTCCATGCCGTCCTTCAGTGCAATGCAAGCACTGGCAGTGGTCAAAGAATACCAGCTTGATATTCCATTCATTATCGTCTCTGGCTCTATTGGCGAAGAGACTGCGGTGGAGGCAATGAAAGCGGGAGTTCACGACTACATTTTGAAAGGGAAATTAGCCCGATTACTACCCGCGATCGCCCGCGAGTTAAAAGATTATCAAGTTCGCCAAGAGCGCCGCCAAGCCCTCAAGCGAATTGAACGCCTCGCCTTTTACGACGACCTCACCGACTTGCCCAACCGCACATTATTTTTAGAGTGCCTGCAAGAATGCATTAAACAATCTCGCTATACTTCAGAACTGTTTGCCGTATTTGTGCTGGATATGGATCGATATAAAAGCCTCAAGTATGGCTTTGGTCATGAAAAAGGCTATCAATTTTTACAAGAGGTTGCTCGTAGGTTAGAAAGCTGCTTGCTGCCCTACGACACCGCTGCCCGGATTGGCGAAGACTCTTTTATCATATTGTTACGCCATTTACCAAACCCTAACGAGGCACAACAGCGCTCTAGCTACGTGTGGCAAGTACTCCATCTCCCATTTGTGCTAAATGACTCATTAATTCGTTCCTCTGCCAGCGTTGGCATTGTCGATCGCACGATTGGTTATGATCGCGCTCAAGATTTTCTGCGCGCCGCCGATGTGGCATGTTACAACGCAAAACGGCGAGGAGTAGGGCAAACAGTTTTGTTTGATGCACGAATGCAGACCGAGGAACTCGATCTCCTTCAGCTAGAAGCCGATTTGCAACAGGCAATTCAGTTAAAGCAGTTTCAACTGTACTACCAGCCCATTGTTTGCCTAAAAACAAACCGCACCACCGGTTTTGAAGCCCTCATCCGCTGGCAGCACCCGACAAAAGGCTGGATTTCGCCAGCCGAGTTCATTCCTCTAGCAGAGCAAAGCGGGCTAATTTCGGCGATAGGGCGGTGGGTGCTAACAGAAGCGTGCAGTCAGCTACAGCGTTGGCAAGATCAACTTGAGTCCTTTTTGCCGCTGAGCATGGCGGTAAATTTGTCTGGCATTCAGCTAACTCAGCCCGAACTGGTTGATGAAATTCAGCAGCTTTGTGTCGGTTTTGATTTAAATAAGGTGCAGCTTAAGCTAGAAATTACTGAGAGTGTTCTAATGAAAAATGCCGCGATCGCGATCGCGGTATTGGAACAACTCAAACAAAATCAGGTGCAGGTATGTATCGATGATTTCGGCACCGGATATTCTTCGTTAGCTTATCTCCATTGCTTACCGATTGATATTTTGAAAATTGATCGGTCGTTCGTTAGCCAGATGTTAGAGGACGAAAAAAATCACAGCATTGTTCGGGCAATCATTGCCCTAGCAGATGCATTGGGGTTAACAGTAATCGCGGAAGGGGTGGAAACGCAAGCGCAGTTAGACGGGCTGCGATCGCTAAACTGTGACTATGCTCAAGGATACTTATTGTCTCGCCCAATGCCTGCGGTTGCTGTGGCTGACTGGCTGCAAGACTTTAGCAGAGATACTTTTGTGCGGCAAATCGCCTAGGCGATCGCTCACCTTATCCTAGCCGCCGCTTCAACTGTTTATAGACTTCATCATCATTACGTTTGCCAACCAAGAGAACTTCAACTAAATCTTCTTGCAAGTCAAAGCGATAGACAATACGATATTCGCCGCTGTCCACTCGATAGTAGTCTGGGTAGCCGGATAGTTCTTTGGTGTCTGATGGCATCGGATCAACGTTTAACGCCATTACTTTCTTAGCAATTTGGGCGGCGATTTTTGGCTGCAAGCCTTTAAGGAAGTCAAGCACCGTTTCTAGTCCATCAAGCTTCGCCATATTATTCGTCGTGATTTTCCAGTGCAGCTAAACGCTGAAGTTCTGCCGTAAAGGCTTCTGAGCCGACCATGCTGGATTTTTGCAATGCTGTTTCAGCCAGTTGTCCGAAAGCAATCTCTTCTAAGTTCGACAACCGAACGATTAGTTGCTGATATTCTTGGGCAGACAAAACAACGTATTTAGGCTGAGAGCCTTCAATCAGCAATATGGGTTCAATCGCCGCCTGCTCTAACAGTTCTGTTTGGCGATCGCGAATCTCTGTGAGGGGGTAACTCTGCATCATTTTCACTACGAAAGGATTTGATCACGGTAGGACTCGAACGCAGGAAAGTCAGATATCCTGTGATAAGGCAAGACGACATCCGACATTGGAAAATCCGAGCGTGAGTGTCATTGATAGGCTTCCATCGGTGGACAGGTGCAAACTAGGTTGCGATCGCCGTATGCCTGATCAATCCGCCCCACGGCTGCCCAAAACTTGTGCTGCCGCGTCCATTGGGTGGGGTAAACTGCCTGCTGGCGCGAGTAGGGATGGTTCCACTCTTCGGTTAAGGCGATCGCGGTGTGGGGTGCATTTTTCAGCAGATTATTGTGGCGATCGCTGCTGCCGTCTTCAATGGCGCGAATTTCCGCACGAATAGCAATCATCGCATCACAGAAGCGATCGAGTTCTACCTTGGATTCGCTCTCCGTCGGTTCCACCATAATCGTCCCTGCCACGGGCCACGACACCGTCGGTGGATGAAAGCCATAATCAATCAGCCGTTTTGCAATATCATCGACATCGATATCCGCTGTTTTCTTAAACTGGCGCAGGTCGATAATGCACTCATGGGCGACTAAGCCTTGCTTGCCTTTATATAAAACCGAATAGTGTCCTTCGAGGCGCTTGGCAATGTAGTTGGCGCTGAGAATGGCGACCTGTGTGGCTTTGGTCAACCCTTCCGCTCCCATTGCTGCAATGTAAACCCAGGAAATTGGCAGAATGCTCGGACTACCCCACGGTGCGGCGGAAACTGCACCAATGCCCTGCTTTCCGCCCACCTGCACCAGTGGATGATTCGGCAGAAATGGCACTAGATGTTTTGCCACACCAATTGGACCCATACCGGGACCGCCACCGCCGTGGGGAATGCAGAAGGTTTTATGCAGGTTTAAGTGGCAGACATCGGCACCAAAATCACCCGGACGGCAGATGCCTACTTGAGCGTTCAAATTGGCACCATCCATGTAAACCTGACCGCCGTTGGTATGGGCGATCGCGCAGATTTCCTGAATGCCCTCCTCAAACACGCCATGAGTTGAAGGGTAAGTCACCATCAGCGCTGAGAGTGTTGCTTGATATTGCTCAGCTTTCGCCTTTAAATCAGCAATGTCGATGTTGCCATCGGAGTCGCACGCTACAGTCACCACTTTCATGCCTGCCATGACTGCACTCGCAGGATTAGTGCCATGCGCCGATGTAGGAATCAGGCAGACGTTGCGATGTCCTTCGTCCCGCGATTCGTGATATTGCCGAATCACCAGCAAGCCCGCATATTCGCCCTGAGAACCCGCGTTGGGCTGAAGTGAAATGCCCGCAAAGCCCGTAATTTCTGCTAGCCAGTGTTCTAGCTGGTCAAATAATATTTGGTAGCCCCGCGTTTGATCCGTCGGCGCAAACGGGTGAATTTGCCCAAATTCTGCCCAGGTGACGGGCAACATTTCGGATGTGGCATTCAGCTTCATGGTGCAAGAACCGAGGGGAATCATTGCCGTTGCTAAGGACAAATCCTTGGTTTGCAAACGATACATGTAGCGCAGCAACTCGGTTTCAGACTGATAGGAATTGAAAACAGGGTGAGTGAGATAGGGCGTAGTCCGCTGGAGCGCAGAGGGCACAACGGCATGAAGTGAAGAGGAATGGAAGAGATCCTCTGGCGTAAAATGAACGCCCTGTTCTCCTGCAAAGATTTGGAAGAGGGCAAGCAGATCATCGGTAGAAACGGTTTCATCCAGGGAAACACCAATGCTCTGGTCATCCAGTTGACGCAGGTTAATGTGATGCGAGTGGGCGCGACTGATGATAGCTTTGATGCGGTTTTTACCCACATCAACTCGCAGCGTATCAAAGTAAGCTTCAGAACCCAGCGTATAGCCCAATCGCTTCAAACCCTCTGCTAATAGGATCGTCAGGTGGTGAACCCGTGCCCCAATATTTCGCAGCCCTTCAGAACCGTGGTAGACCGCATACATTCCTGCCATGATTGCCAGCAGCACTTGAGCCGTGCAGATGTTGCTGGTGGCTTTGTCGCGTCGAATGTGCTGTTCGCGAGTTTGTAGCGCCAGACGCAGGGCAGGTTGACCCTGCACATCTTTGGAAACGCCGACTAAGCGACCGGGCAATTGGCGTTTAAAGGCTGCTTGGGTGGCAAAATAAGCGGCGTGAGGTCCGCCATAGCCTAGAGGCACGCCGAAGCGTTGGGTATTGCCGATCGCAATATCCGCTCCAAATTCACCGGGGGGCTTAAGCAAAGTGAGGCTGAGCAAATCAGCAGCAACGATGACTAAGGCTTTTGCAGTGTGGGCGCGATCGCAAAACTCGTGATAGTCAAAAACCGTGCCGTCTGTGGCGGGATATTGCAGCAATGCGCCAAAAATCGGCTGATCAAATGCGAAGGTTTCATGATCGCCAATGATCACCTCAATTCCTAACGCTTTGGCGCGAGTTTGCACTACGGCGATCGTTTGAGGATGGCAGCATTGAGAGACCCAAAACGTTTTGGCATCGGTTTTGCAGAGTCCATAGCTCATCGACATCGCTTCTGCGGCAGCGGTGCCTTCATCCAGCAGCGAGGCGTTAGCAATTTGTAGCCCGGTCAGATCCGTCACCATCGTCTGAAAGTTGAGCAATGCTTCCAACCGTCCCTGGGCAATTTCGGGCTGGTAGGGCGTGTATTGTGTATACCAACCGGGATTTTCTAAAATGTTGCGCTGAATCACGGGAGGGGTGATGCAGTTGTGATAACCCATGCCGATAAAGGAGCGGAAGACCTGATTTTCTAGGGCAATTTCTTTTAGCTCTTGCAGCAGTTCATATTCCCCTTTTTCGGCTTCTAGCTTGAGGGGAGCTTTCAGGCGAATGGATTGGGGCACCGTTGCGCTAATCAATCCTTCTAAATCACTGAAATCCAATAGCGCTAGCATTTTAGCTACATCAGTGTCATCTAAACCAATGTGCCGCCGCACGAAGGAATCGGTGTATGCCAGCGGATTGGACACAGTATGCAATGATGCCTCTGCTGAAGGGGACAGGCTATTGTCATCGCGATCGCCCCTGTCGGATAGGGAGCGATCTGAAAATACACTGGCTTGATCCATTGGACGCTCTAACATAGGGATGGTTGGGTGAAGGTGATCCAAAGAGAATGCTTTTCTCAGACTTTAACATCTTGCCCGGTTTCTCGGTGTGTCGGCACAGATGGGACGAGATTTGCGATACTAGTCTTGGTTGAGTGATTTGATTCTTGTACGGATGCGCTAAATGTTTATTATTGATGTCACGTTAAAAAGTACGCCGATTACACTGTCGGTGCAGCGCAAAACTGCGGAAGATGCAGAATCGTCTTATCAGCAGGTGATTGAAGCCATGAAATCAGGGGAACAACGCTTAATTGAGCTAGTCTGCGAACATCAGACGGGCAAGAAAATTAGCATCGTTAGCAGCGAAATTACAGCCGTACAGCTATACGAAAAATCGGGCACGGCAACCGCTTCTGGTAAGGCACCGGGCTTTAGCTTTGCAGCGGCAGGATGACGACGATCGCCCCGACAAATGACGCGAACGACTTCGTCGCGCGAAGCGCTATCGCGATTCAGGTTCAAGATTTGCACTTTCGCTGGCAAACAGGCAGCACCGTTCTAGATGGCTGCTCCTTGGATGTGCCAAAGGGCGAATTTTGGATGCTATTGGGCACGAACGGCAGCGGCAAATCAACCCTACTAAAACTATTGGCAGGATTGCTGCAACCTGAATCGGGATCGATCAAGCCTTTGCCCAAACTAGGGTTTGTCTTTCAAAATCCCGATCACCAACTGGTGATGCCCAGTGTAGGGGCAGATGTTGCCTTTGGATTAGCCTCAGAACACTTAACCGCTGTAGAAGTCAGACAACGAGTCAACGATGCCTTGACTGCCGTAAATTTGCAGCCTTTGATCCAACGCCCGATTTATGCACTCAGCGGTGGGCAAAAGCAGCGAGTGGCGATCGCCGGCACAATCGCCCGTCAATGTGATGTGGTGCTGTTTGATGAACCGACTGCCCTACTTGACCTTGACAGTCAACGCGACTTAGTTGCCCAAGTGCAGCGTTTAGTCAAAGAACGGGGGCTGACTGCTCTGTGGGTGACCCATCGCCTCGATGAACTCGACTATTGCGATGGCGCATTTTTGCTCGAAGGCGGCAAAGTGATTGATCATGGCAATCCACAGCGACTCCGCGATCGCATGATGCAGCTTCCTAATGACGAAACTTAAAATCTTCTGCCCGCCGACATTAAACACTGGATAAAACTGTTAACGATTGCGATAGACTAAGGCTACCTTCAGCAAACCTAATCAGGCTTTTACTTGATGCCATGCCGCGCTCTACACCGCTGGCGATTTTATTAGTTGACGGCTACAACGTAGTCGGCAGTTGGGCTGACCTAAAGCAGGTGCGCGATCGCGATGGTCTTGAAGACGCACGGCG
>JBBSCL010000016.1:0-15488 GCA_038250345.1 Leptolyngbyales cyanobacterium | reverse complement strand
GATCAGCTTGAAAATCACTCGCGCCCGTGAGTTGAGTAAAGCATTGCCGCTCAAAATGACTAAACTAAAAGATATGAGCGGGTCTGCCCATGTCTGACTATTGGTTTAGTAACTATGACTAGCGTTCCTTACCTGTCCATTGTTGCAGCGGCTCGAAACGACAACCACGGCGGAAATATGCTGCGCCGAATGCAGATATTTATTAGTGGAGTAATTACTCAAGCACGTCGCTATCAGGTGCCAATCGAACTCATCATTTGGTTAGTTGAACAAGGATTTATTAATAGCTCAACCTCTTCCCGTTGCACCGGAACCGGAACCAGAATTACACCAGAAGTAGATCTCACCCCGCCTTTGCCATATGCCAAGCTGCACACAATCACCTGTGGTGACTTTACTCTCCTGTCCAAAACCGATTGTTTGGCGATTCGGGGTTACGCAGAATGGGAAATGTATTCTTTTCATCTAGACTCTATTCTTCTCTATACGGCTCACTATGCCGGAATTGAAGAAGAAATTTTGAATGATGATATGCGGGCTTACCATATTGAGCATTTCTCAGGCTGGACCCCTGAAGCTGAGCGATCGCAAGTTCTCGACAATCGACTTTCATCTTTAGGAATTCCTAAACTTACGATGGAGCAACTCGACGCGATCGCACGCCTGATGGAACAGCTTGGCAAACCTATCCTATTCAACGATGAAAATTGGGGACTGAACCAACACACACTCCCAGAAACCGTTATTGCCCCGGCGATCGTGCAACACTAACTTTTGATGCCGAAGCGATCGCTGTATTAGAAAAGCTCTATGAAAACAGAATTTCGAGACGATCAATATCAGCTTTCTTACCCAGATGGAGTAGAAAATCATTGGTGGCATTTAGCAAGAAATAGATTGCTCGAAAAGCAAATTAGGAATTTATCAAAGCAAGATGCAGCGATTTTAGATGTGGGATGCGGTCGTGGCATTACTGTGAAATATTTAAGAAGCAAAGAGATCGATTGCCTTGGCATTGAGCCTGCTGAATCTCGACCGTTGAAAACGATAGAGAAATATATTTTTGTTGGGAAAAAAGCGGAAGATTTATCTGAAAGCGAACGAAATCGTTATAGTCTGCTTCTTTTGCTAGATGTGGTTGAACATATTGCTAATCCTAATATTTTCTTAAGAGATTTAACTGCGCTATTTCCAAATTTGACTCATGTCATCATTACGGTGCCGGCTTGCCCTGAGTTATGGTCTAACTACGATGAATTTTATGGGCATTATCGGCGGTATACCATCAGCATGGTTAAGAGTTTATCTCAACAACTTAACTGGCATCTGATATGGAATTTTTACTTTTTCCAACTCCTCTATTTGCCTGCAAGAGCTATTACAAAAACGGGTCAGAAAAGAGCAGTTGAAATGAAAGCTCCAAAAGGAATAAGCAAAAGTATTCATCTAATAATTTCCTATATTTTAACGTTTGGAAATCAGGGTCGTTTCTTAGGCTTACCAGGCACATCAATCATTGCTTGCTTTTCTTTGCCTCAATCTAAGTAGTTAGTTGAAAGTAATGAATCTAGTGATCTTAATGAAAAATACCTGATACTTTGATGCCTGGCTTTGTTCGCATCCCCAAGCAAACACTCATTAAATAACGCTTTCGCCTTATCCATCTTCTCTTGCCATTCTCCAGGTTGGCAATTAATCGAGATGATTCACTATGCTAGGGCTTCATAGCATTTCACACGGCTTCGTCAACAGCATGACAGGATCTTTTTTGTATGGCGTACTCTGTCCCAAAATGAGAATTAGACCTTGAACTTTTCAGTGATGCGTCGCATTGCCTCTACTACGTTTTGGCGGCTGTTGAACGCAGAAATTCTAAAATACCCTTCACCTGCGGCACCGAAGCCAGAACCCGGCGTGCCGACCACATTGACGGTATTCAAAAGCTGATCAAAGAAATCCCAGCTAGAGAGGTTCTGGGGCGTTTTCACCCACACATAAGGCGCATTCACGCCGCCGTATACTTGAATGCCTGCCGTGGTTAACTGCTCACGAATGATTTGGGCATTGTCCATGTAAAAGCGAACTAGCGCTTGGACTTGGCTCTGTCCTTCGGGCGAATAAACGGCTTCTGCTCCCCGTTGAACGATGTAGGATACGCCATTAAATTTAGTGGACTGACGACGGTTCCACAGTTGCCACAGCGATACATCTGAGCCATCCGCAGCTTTGCCCATTAAAGTTTTAGGCACAGTGGTCAAAGCGCAGCGGGTGCCAGTGAACCCAGCATTTTTAGAAAAAGAACGGAATTCGATCGCACACTCTTTCGCTCCTTCAATTTCATAAATCGAGTGTGGTAAGTCTGGATCGGTAATAAATGCTTCATAGGCTGCATCAAAGAAAATGATGGAGCCGTGGGTTTTGGCGTAGTTGACCCAAGCCTGCAAATGTTCACGTGTGGCAGTGGCTCCAGTGGGATTATTAGGGAAGCAGAGGTAAATCAAATCCACCTTTTCAGTGGGAATGCTGGCGGTGAAATGATTTTCAGCCGAGATGGGCAAATAGACCAAGCCGCCATATTCGCCGCGATCGCTAACATCGCCCGTGTGACCCGCCATGACGTTGGTGTCTACATATACGGGATAGACAGGATCGGTAACGGCGATCGTGTTGGTGCTGCCAAAAATGTCTAGAATGTTGCCGCAGTCACACTTAGAGCCGTCAGAGACAAAGATTTCTGAGGCATCGATGTCACAGCCCCGCGATTGAAAGTCAAACTGGGCGATCTTTTCCCGCAGCCATGCATAGCCTTGTTCAGGACCATAGCCTTTGAACCCGTCGCGATCGCCCATTTCTTCCACAGCCTGGATCATGGCGGTGCGGCAAGCTTCCGGTAAGGGTTCTGTAACATCGCCAATCCCAAGGCGGATTACCTTCGCATCAGGGTTTGCGGCAACAAAAGCATTTACTCGTCGCGCAATTTCTGGAAACAAGTAGCCCGCTTTGAGCTTGAGGTAATTATCGTTAATCGTTGCCATAGGATTGCTAAAACTTAGTACAAGGGCTATTCGTTCTATTATTCCGAAGAATGGGGCAAAAAGCAGCCAAGATTTAAGATGGGGCATGGGAAAAAAGGCAGAAAACGATGGCGCAGCGGAATGAGACAGAATTAGCGAATCAAGAAGAGTCCGGGGCGATCGCAGCTTTGATAGAAAAGGCACTGCAAGATTCGCAGATTCAGGTGAAGGTGCAGCGGCGACAATCCTGCTTGCGGGTGTTGTTGGAGGGAGATCGCATTCCGGAGCAAGCAGTGGCGATCGCCCTGATTCACCAAACGCTAGAATACAAGCAACCCAACGGCATCACTCAGGTCGAAATTTATGCACGGCATCTAGGAGCTACTCAACTCGCATGGCGCAAAACCCTAACTTTGTCTGCATTAGAGCCACCCTCTGATGCAGCAATTTTTCAGGTTGAAGCACCACAGCCCCAGATGGATGCTGTTTCTAGGGCGGAGGATCTACCGGAGCGATCGCGCCGTTTAAGTCCTAAAAAGATTAGTTCCTCTGGATGGGGTGCATTGGGCACAGGCTTGGTTTTGGCAATTGTTCTCGTGACAATTAGTCCGCTGAAGCTACTGTTTGCTGGCTTTTTGGTGATGGTGCATGAGGTGGGTCATGCTGTGACCCATTGGCTATTTGGTCGCCCTGCTTTGCCTACGGTGAATTTACTCTATGGGGGCGGCATTACGCTGGTGTTTGGGCAGTCGCTCGCGCTGATTGGGCTAATTTATCTCGGCTTGGCAGTGCTTGCCTATGGATGTCGTGCCTATCCAAGGCTACTCGGCGGATTGGCTGGATTCGCGATTCTATATACGCTGTGTCTACGCACTTCCACCAATACGATGCTCTCGACGTTGATGGGGCATGGCATGGAGTTGGTCGCGATCGCCCTTTGCCTCTACTTTGCTGCTAGTGGCTATGTCTGTCGTATGGCTGGAGATCGCTCCATTTACGCAATGCTAGGCTTCTTTACCTGGTTTTATGACCTACAATTTTCCTGGAAATTAATCCACGACGAAGATTTTCGAGCCTTCTATGAAGGCGGCATTGGCGGTGTGTTAGACAATGATTTTGTGATTCTGGCGACCGAATACTTCCAAACCGACTTAGCCGCGATCGCCCAATGGTTCTTGATTGCTTGCCTCCTATCGCCAGTGGTGGCGTTTCTCGTACTGAGATACGAAGCCTGGTTGAAACGGGGACTACGCACTCTACTACAGAACCCTATTTGAATTGGTTCAGTCAAGAACTATGATTCATAGCTACATCCGATTCGGAGCCGCCAAGTTACGGAACTGGGTGAATTGTGACTCAAACAGCAGTTTGACCGTTCCGGTCGGACCATTCCGATGTTTGGAGATAATCACCTCAGCAATGCCGCGATCGGGTGTGTCGGGATTATAGTACTCGTCGCGGTACAGCATCATGATCAGGTCTGCATCCTGTTCGATCGCGCCAGATTCCCTCAAATCACTCATCATTGGGCGTTTGTTAGTGCGTGATTCCACGCCCCGGCTCAACTGAGACAGGGCAATCACGGGTACACTTAGTTCTCGCGCCAATGCCTTCAGCGATCGCGTGATTTTAGACAGTTCTTGCACCCGGTTTTCGCTGCCGCCATCCATCAACTGCAAATAGTCCAGCACAATCAGTCCTAACGCGCCGCCCTGCTCTGCCTGAAGCCGACGCGCCTTCGAGCGAATTTCTGTGACGCTAACGTTGGGCGTATCATCAATAAAAATCGGCACTTGAGACAGGGAACTAATTGCATGTCCCAACGGTTCCCATTCCTGCTGGCTCACCCGCCCCGATCGCAGGCGACCGCTCTCAATCCGCACTTCGCTTGCCAATAATCTCTGGACAAGCTGCTCTTTCGACATTTCCAGGCTGTAGATCGCGACGGGCAACTTATGAAACGCCGCAATGTTCCGCGCAATATTCATCACGAAGCTGGTTTTTCCCATTGAGGGTCTGCCTGCCACGATGATCAGATCCGATCGCTGAAATCCCTGCGTCATCGCATCAAGGTCATAGTAGCCGCAGGATAATCCCGGCAGCACCAAACCCAGCGATCGGCTTTCGATATCTGTAAAGGTGTGGGTCAAAATATCCGCAGTTGCCGTTAAACCCGCTTGGGGACGATCTTGCGTGATACTAAAAACTTTTTGCTCAGATTGATCTAAAACCTGAGGCAAATCCTGAGAGGCATCGTAGCCCAACTGAGAAATTTCGCCGCCAATCTGAATTAGCTTACGCCGCATGTGCTTATCCATGACCAGGGCAGCGTACTGATCGATATTGACTGCGCTCACGGTTCGATCAATCAACTGAATCAGCTTGTTCTGTCCCCCCACCTTTTCCAATAAGCCGCGATCGCGCAACCATGCCGAAACACTCATCAAATCGGTGGGCATCCCTTTGTTTTGCAGCGCCAGAGTCGCCCGAAAAATTTCTTGATGAGCTGTCAGGTAAAACGCTTCTGGACGAATCAAATCGGCTACTCGACCCAGCGCTTCAGGATCGAGAAAGATCCCCCCTAAAATCGCTTCTTCAGCATCAATGTTTTGAGGTGGGATGCGATCGCTAAATGTCTGAAAGCTTAATTCCTGAACCATCACGAGGAGCCTAAGAGAGAGTAATCACCGGATCGACTGAGCCAAACATGACTAACAAGATTCAGACCCATTAACTATACCGTCGGATTATAGGAATTCCAACTACATTTAGAGTTCATAGTCAATCTTTAGAATTCTTAAACGCTACTCATGGAGAAAGACCCTCTCTATCGTTGAGGATCGCTAGAACGCTTTTCAATACTTATGTACTATTTTACGCGAACTTTCAATCGACGTAAAGGATCGTTTTGAAAAAATAAAACGGAATGAGTAGATATGCACGACTAAAAAGGGCTGAGCCATTGCCCAACCCTGTTTTGATTCGCACTAATAAACGCGATCTCTAAGCAGGCACTACTTGAATTTCGATAGTGGCTGACACTTCAGGATGAAGCTTAATTTCTGCCGTATAGGCTCCTAGATGATTAACATCAGGCATTGTGATTGTGCGGCGATCGACTTCTTGTTTCGTCAATGCTAAGATTGCATCCGCCACTTCTTGAGTCGTAACGGTTCCGAAAATCGCATCGTTTTCGCCCACTTGCTTAGCAATACTGATCGTTTGCACTGCTTCAATCGACTTTTTGATCAACTCAGACTGCTCTTTTAATTCTGCAAGACGGAGCCGTTCATGCTCTCTGCGGCGCTCTACTTGCTTTAACACCCCAGGACTCGTGTGAACTGCTAAACCTAGAGGCAACAAATAATTTCGAGCATAGCCAGGAGCAACGTCCACTAAGTCGCCAGACCGACCGAGTTTGCTAATATCTTTATTGAGAACCAGTTGAACACGCTTGGACATAATTACACAAATTGTCAACGACTGAAGGGCTTCAAAAGGCTGGCTATTCAAATAAATTGAATGGGCAACAGACTAATGGGCAGTGAGGGACTCGAACCCGCGACGTCCTGCTTGTAAGGCAGGCGCTCTACCAACTGAGCTAACCGCCCAATCATGCCTAATCGAGGCACGGATTCATACTTTAGCAGAAGTCTCTGGTTAGCGCTAGGATTCTTTCAAAACAGCGATGATAAATTCAGAGACCTGGTCAGTATTGACGGTCTTTTTAAGCTCTAAGCATTACCCGATTTAGAACTATCAGCAGGTGCCAGCGTGGTTTGTGCCGCTGGTTTTGACGGTAGTTGCGGCGGCAACCTTAACGTTGATTATCACGGCTGTTCTGAGACACTAATGGCTTGCTAAAACTCCATTAAGTTATAGGTAACTTGAGTACGTTGAGGCTGAAGGTGATAAGGGAAAGGAACAGGATGAAGCCGATCGTGTCGAGGGTGGTGGTCACTAATGGACCGCTGACTAGTGCCGGATCAAGCTTAAGGCGTTTCATGCCCATGGGCAGTAAGGTGCCCAACGTCACGGCTACTAGGGTATTAGTGAACATCACCAGTCCGGCAACCAAACTTATCCATCGTTCGGTGGGTCGAGTCCAAATGAGTGCCAGTAGCACCATGGTGGTTCCTAAGGCGATCGCAGTGCCCAATCCAGCCAGTAGTTCTTTCCGCAGAATTTCTCCGGTGTCTTCAGGAGTGACTTCGCCAACGCCCAAAGAGCGAATGGTCACAGTCAAGGCTTGAATGCCAACGGTGCCGCCAGTATTGGAAAACAGCGGCATGATTACCGCAAGCACTGGAACGGCTGAGATGGTGCCTTGAAAAGGAGCGATCGCGCTAGAAGCGCCAATGTATAGCCCCATAATGCCCACCAGCCAGGGTAAGCGATTCCGCAGCTTTTCTAAAGGATGCGATAGGGAAGATTCATCCCCACTTGTCACCCCAGCAATTTTCTGAATGTCTTCGGTGGCTTCTTCTTCCAGCACGTCCACCATGTCGTCAATGGTGATGATGCCCACCAGCCGATCTTCCCGATCTACTACAGGAGCCGCTAATAGGTCGTAGCGCTTCATCAGTTGTGCCGCTTCTTCTTGGGGCGTTTCAGTGTGAACTTTGATCACGCGATCGCTGGCAATATCGCCAATTAGCGCATCGGGCAAGGAAAATAGCAGTTGCCGCAAAGACACGACCTGCACCAACTTGCGATTTTTATCAGTGACATAGGCATAGTAAATTGTTTCTTTGTCGCGGTCATTCAACCGAATTTTGCTGAGGGCTTCTGCGACGCTTAACCCTTGCTGGAGCCGCACATACTCGGTCGTCATTAGCCGCCCGGTGGTGCCTTCGGCATAGCCCAAAATCGTCGCTGTTGCCTGCCGTTCGGTGGGGCTGAGGTTTTGGATTAGCCGTCGGACTACGCCAGCGGGGAGTTCATCAAACAATTCGGCGCGATCGTCTGGGCGCATTTCTTCAATAATCTGACACACCTGAACGTCGTGCAGTGCGCCAATCAATTCTTCACGCACTTCGGGCGGCAAATACTCAAAAACGTCAGTCGCCTGATCTTTTTTAAGCAAACGAAAGGCGATCGCGCGGCGTTCTTGGGGTAAATCTACAATAAAATCACCTGCGTCAATTGCAGGCAATTGGTTTAGCTCAAATTTTAGCCGATTCCAGTCAGAAGTTTCCGACAAGGAAGTACGCCCTTCCTGAGTAAGCATAGTGTTCTCCTCAATCTCCCCCGCGCTAGGAGATTAAGCCTCACTAGGCTAGAGGAGGATAGTACTGTGTGGAAATGGACTACTGTCCATGGATAGTTCAGAATTCAACATCAATGTTTGCAATAAACATTGCTACCTTAATGCTACCCCCTAAACCGCTAAATTCACCCTGCCCAAGGGTGCAAATTTAGCTTGAATCAACGGTTCCTAAACCATGAAGGCACTTGAAACTAGCAGTCAAACTTAGAAAACGTATCACGATGCTGGCGCGAATTGATCGTGATTAATCGAACTCTCTCTTTCCGCAAATTACGCAGCGATCATCATTCTCTAAATTTCACACGGTTTAGAAGCCAGGAGGTTGTCTCCGCCTGATGCTCAAAAAGAAGGCGATCGCTATTGAACAAGAATCTTCCTGCTCTAGTTTCAGCGATTACCTCTACAAGCTACTTATAGCCCTGCTCATTTAATTTTTGGCTGCGCTTGGGAAACTTGAGCAAGCTTTTGAGAGATTTCGGGGTTGTATAGCCGCAGGTAGTTCCAATAATTCTCAAATACCGACTTCACATAGCCGCGAGTTTCATCGTAAGGGATGGCTTCCACAAACTGGTCGGGGTCACCCATGCCTTTTCTGGCAATCCAACCGCCCACCGCACCAGGACCTGCGTTGTAACTTGCGACTGCCAACATCGAGTTGTTGGCATATTCGTCATGGGTGTAATCCAAATACCAGGTGCCCAGCTTAATATTGTCGTCCGGCTCAGCCAGTTGATAGTCCTTCAGCTTGATTTGTTTGGCAATCCAGGCTCCCGTGTCGGGCATCACTTGCATTAACCCTTTTGCACCGGCTGACGAAGTGATGTTGGGCATAAAGCGCGATTCTTGACGAATCAAAGCAGTGACTAGCAGCGGATTTAACTGACGTTCTTGCGACCAGGCTTCAATCGGTTCCAGGTAAGGAAAAGGGTACAACGCATACCAGTAGCCTAACTGCTGCTTTAACGCTTTGTACTGCTGTAGCTCCTCAGCAGTTTCGCGCTGACTCAAATGAGACACCATAAAAATGCCATCCAAATGATCGCCAATCCCCATCCGGATCACGCCATCAGTAAATTGTTCTGCCACGGTGGGCGTTGCAGCATTTTGAAACTCCACTTGCCAGAGTTTCCAGGCATCTTCGTCTTGCCCTAGTTGATAAAGCTCTCGCAGAGCATCAGAGCCAATGGGCAAAGGCGGACGAGCCGTCGGACGGGCAACCGCAGGCTTAAGATCGCGCACGGAGGAGAAGTCGCCCACATTCCAGCCCAACAGATCCGCCGATCGCCATGCGTAGTAGGACTGGGGATATTTTGCCAGCACAAACTCAAAAGTTTCTTTCGCTTCTTTGGATTTGCCCAATTGAGTCGCCCATTTGCCTACCCAAAAAGCCGCTTCTGGGGCAAACTCGCTGCCAGGGTTTTGGGTGACGATGGGAGCCGCCCATTTCCAGGCGTTTTGGGTATCTCCCGCTTTTGCCTGTTCTGCCGCAAGCTGCCAGCGCAATTCTGCGGCTGCATCCGATTTGCCATGCCGAGTGAGCAGATATTGCCGCGTTTGAGCAGCGGATTCTTTGCTATTCAGTTCATCCAGCAGCTTGGACTTTTGTAGCAATGCTTCACCCGCCCGATCGGGAAAACGGTCGATCGCCTGATCTAAGTAAGCGATCGCTAACTCTGGCTGCACAATCTTCGACAGCCGGATCAATGCCAATCCCGCTTCAGGAGCCGTGGGAAACGTGTTCACCGTGCGAATATAGGCATCCGTAGCTCCGCCCGCTTCACCCAACTGCAAGCCTCTCGCCGTGCGATAGGCATTTCGCGCCGTCAGCGGAGCTTTGGCGTAGGCAGTTCCCGCTTTGCCATACTGTTGCTTTTCCCAATAGCCAAAGGCGATCGCGTCCCAATCTTCGGGTGTTAGCTGATTGCTATATTTCTCAACCAGGTGATCCAAATAGGCAGTGTATTTTTCTAAATACAGCCCGTGTCGCGCTACAACCCGCAGCGCATCTGGCTGATTCGGATTTTTCTGAAGGCGCTGCTGAGCGATTTCGATCGTGCGGGGATGGGCAGGAAATTGGGCGATCGCCTGATCCTCATACTGCGGATTCGTTTTTCCCAAAGCAGCCAAAGCTTCTGCTGCTGCTGGATCTTTAGGATAGCGTTTCAGCGTTTCTTGCCGAGTTGCTTGGGCTTTTGCTACATCTCCGGTTTGTTCCAACGCTTGAGCCTGCTTTACCAAGACGTAGGGTGCCAGCACAGGATAGTCAGCATCCAATCCATTCAGTTGCTCTAACGCCTTCTTTGCCTGCCCCTGCTGCAATAGATCGGTTGCCAATAAATAACGAGCGCGGCTGCTTTCGATCGGCTTTTTGGCATCGGCGATCGCGGTCAGCTTTTCTGTTCGTTTCGCTAGCGGTAATGCTTTCAGCACATTAATATCCTGAATCTGCACGGCTGCTGATTGCAGTTCCGCACCCGATTTTACAAACTGCTTGGCTTCGGTCTGGCGATCGGATAGCGCTTTCACAAAAACGCTGCCGACTATCAACACGCCTAAACCCGCACCAACTAACCGATACACTTGTCTTCTTCCGCGCTTCTGCATGAGGCTATACCAGAATGGGGAAATTTTCTGAAGCAGACTTTCACTAGGCAAATCTTTAGCGACTTTAGCACTTTTATAAAAAAGCGGACGAAAAATTATGACGCTTTAATTCTGCGTCCGTTCCTTAGCTTTCTGATCGATACTGGAAATCAGTTGAGTTAATCGGAATTTAGAGGACAGTTTGAATGGATTTGCGAGCAATCAACACTTCCTGTGTGGAATGGTCGGGCGATGCCTTAGCAGTGGGTTTGTTTGAAGACCAGGTGGAATTAACGGGTGACTTGGTAGCGCTGGATGAAAAGCTGTCTGGCACGGTGAAAGAACTGATTGCTGAAGTAGATTTCAAGGGCAAAGAGGGCAGCAGTGCGGCAGCACGGGTTGGCAGTGGCAGCAGCATTCGTAAAATTATTGTGGTCGGTTTGGGCAAGCCAGAGAGTTTAAAACTAGAAGGATTGCGACGGGCGGCAGCGACAGCCGCGAAACTTGCCCGAAAAGAGAAATGCAAAACTGTGGGGATCAGCTTTCCGGTATGCAATGGTAACGCCGAGGCGACGACTCAGGCGATCGCCGAAGGAGTTGAACTGGCGCTGCATCAAGACACGCGATTTAAATCAGAACCAGACGAAAAAATCACTAAAGTTGAACGAATCGATCTGTTGGGATTAGGGGGGCAGGAAGCCGCGATCGCTCGCGCTGGTCAAATTTCCTCTGGGGTGATTTTGGCACGAGAACTGGTAGCGGCTCCGGCAAATGTGGTTACACCGGGCGCTTTGGCAGACACCGCTTTGGCGATCGCTCACGATCATGGGCTAGAAGTGCATATTTTGGAGCGCGACGAGTGTGCCAAGCTCGGCATGGGCGCTTTTTTGGGCGTGTCTCAGGCATCGGATTTGCCGCCCAAGTTTATTCACCTGATCTATAAGCCTGAAGGCACTCCTCGCCGGAAAGTGGCAATTATTGGCAAAGGGGTCACGTTTGATTCCGGTGGACTGAACATTAAAGGCGCAGGCAGTGGAATTGAGATGATGAAAACCGACATGGGCGGGGCGGGGGCAACGCTGGGTGCGGCTAAGGCGATCGCTCAACTCAAACCTGATGTGGAAGTCCACTTTATCAGCGCTGCCGCCGAAAACATGATCAGTGGCAATGCGATTCATCCCGGCGACATTCTCACCGCGTCCAACGGCAAGACGATTGAAATCAACAACACTGATGCCGAAGGTCGCCTGACGCTGGCAGATGCGCTAGTGTTTGCCGAAAAGCTGGAACTAGACGCGATCGTCGATCTCGCTACTCTCACGGGAGCCTGTGTGGTTGCTTTAGGTGACGATATTGCTGGATTGTGGAGTCCAAATGATGCACTGGCTACTGAGCTAGCTGAAGCGGCTGAGGGCGCTGGCGAGAAAATTTGGCGGATGCCGATGGAGGAAAAATATTTTGACGGCATAAAGTCTACGATCGCCGACATGAAAAATACGGGTCCTCGCATGGGCGGAGCCATTACGGCAGCACTATTCTTAAAACAGTTCGTTAAAGAAACTGCTTGGGCACATTTAGATGTAGCAGGTCCAGTATGGACAGACAAGGAAAATGGCTATAACGGCATCGGCGCAACGGGTTATGGCGTTCGCACTCTGGTCAACTGGGTGCTGAATTAATTCCCCGGCTACTTGTTGCAATCAGATTCGCCGTTTGATTGCAGCAAGGGGAAAAAGTGTCCGATGGGTCCTTGTCCTTTACCGATCGCCAGCGCATACTTTAGGGCAGTGGTGACGTATTCTTTGGCAAGGCGAGTGGCAGTGAAGGCATCTATGCCGATCGCCAAATTGGCTGCGATCGCGGCGGATAATGTGCAGCCTGTGCCGTGGGTATTGTTCGTATCCACTACTTCTGTTTGGAGAATTTCCAACGTCTGCCCATCCCACCAAACATCTATGCCGCGAAGCTCTCCAGCCATGCTGCCACCTTTGACCAATACAGCTTTTGCACCAAGCTGATGAATTTTTTGGGCTGCAATTTGCATGTCTTTTAAGGTATGAATCTTCATCTTTGCCAATATTTGGGCTTCGTAGCGATTGGGCGTAAGCACGGTTGCCAGGGGGATGAGGGCAGTTTGCAGTAGGGCGATCGCGGCATCGTCAATCAACTGCGCCCCTGTGCGCGACACCATCACCGGATCGACGACTAAATTCGGGATTTGCAGTGTCTGCACCTGTGCCGCGACAACTGCGACAATCTCTCGGTTCAGCAGCATCCCCGTTTTCGTAGCCTGCACACCAATATCGCTAACCACGGCTTCCATTTGTGCTGCGACTGATTCTGGCGGCAACGCATCCACCCGCGTCACACCCACTGTATTCTGCGCAGTGATGCAGGTGAGGGCGCTCGTGCCATGCACTTTATGGAAGGCGAAGGTGCGGAGATCTGCCTGAATGCCTGCACCGCCGCCACTATCAGAACCTGCGATCGTCAATGCAACGGGAGGAGTCATAAGAATTAGGAAGTGACGAATCACGAGTAGCGAGTGGGAAGTTTAAAAAAATCTATCACGGCATCCCGTCCTTTGCCCTTCGCCTCATCTTGCCGTTAAGATCAAGCTAGCCGTTAAGAATTGCAAACTACGATGAAACTCACCTGGATCGACCTGAATAGCTGGATGTTTGAACTGGCTGGAAAAACAATTTTGGTTGATCCGTGGCTGGTTGATCCGCTGGTATTTTATGGGCAACCGTGGCTGTTTACGGCATATCACACTACGTCACTGGCGGTTACGCCGGAAACATTGCCGCCAATCGACCTGATTTTGCTGTCGCAAGGCGTGGATGACCACTGCCACAGACCTACATTAGAAAAGCTCGATCGCGCTATTCCAGTGGTGGCATCCCCAAGCGCCGCAAAGGTGGTGAAAAGTTTGGGCTATCAGCAGGTGACGGCGATCGCGCCTTGGCAAGATACGATGATTGCGGATAACTTGCAAATTACTGGAGTGCTGGGTGCCGAAATTCAGCCCGGACAGGTAGAAAACGGCTATCTGCTGAAAGATTTGGCAACTGGAGAAACGCTTTACTACGAGCCACATTTTTCACCACTAAAGGATCTGGCAAAATTGGGACGGGTCGATGTGGCGATCGCTCCCATCGTTGCCCAAATCTTCCCCATCCTAGGACAAGTGATTATGGGGGGAACCGAAGCCCTGCAACTGATCGAAACCTTGCAGCCCCGCTATTTTCTGCCCACCACACGAGGAGATGTTCGCGCCACAGGACTGTTGCAGATGTTGATCAAATCAGTCGGCAGTGAAGCAGAGTTTCGCGATCGCCTGATTGCCTCTGGCAGCCCAACCCAACTTCTAATTCCTCAACCGGGCGAAACCTTCGACCTTGCGGCATCGATTCAACCAACGGCAGCAGTTTAGTGAAGCGCTACAGATGGGGAACACCGTTTAGCTGAGGGCGTTTAGGCTGAATGCTACAAAAAATCGCAAACCCAGCAATGCTACCCAACAGATTCATCATGTCATAGGTAAAGCCCATGAAAATTACTGGCTGCAAATTAGTTGGTTTGTCAGTTAGGATCAGCGTCAGTCAGGGACTGACCGCTTCTCCATTGCTACTCAAACCCCTTCAGTTGCCAGTATTTCTTCCACAGTATCCGTGGGAGTGTGATTGGCCAAAGCACAAGAATTAACATGAGCATTATCCAAGATGTAAGGTCTGTTTTAGGAGTGGAATGATCTTTTATAAAAGCATGAAAGGCAATAGAAAAAGTGAGAAGGGGTGGCACGAATAACAGCAGAAAACCTGTTTCTTTTATTTTTGTTACCTCGTTCAGAAGGAGAGGTAGCGCGATCAAGAAAAATCTCCCAATCATAATCGCAACGATTAGGAGACTAATCAAGGCAAAATATTTAGAGGTTTTAAGATTAGTTTGCTTGATAAGCTTTGTCATTCGATTACTCCTACAGCGTTTGGAAACACGCACTCAGGAGATGACACTCGCAGTTGTTTCCATTGTTCGCAGCAATCAGAGCTATGCCATGCGCCGCTAAGGGTGCCCATGATAGTGTTTGCTTGGGCAAATGGGGCAGTGCTGACAGCCAAAATCCAGGCTTTCGCCGCCTCAGATTTCCACTTAGAAAAAATCTGCGGCGGCGTTTTTTCAACAGATTCTGCTGTTGTAGAAAATTCAGACATGATGCTTCCTCGTGTTGGTACAAGTGAATGGTTTTGTGGTAGATGCACCAACTGAGAAGCTTGATTTCTGGATTTATAGAAATCTTCCCAAGAATATAACGGATGATTTTTGCTATGTCAGTGTTTTCACAGAGGCTTAATCAAACGAACATATTAGTAGGATGATGAGTGGAGCCTCCTGCTGTGCCACCTTTAATTCAAATGACTACGCCTGCCATGCCTGACTCCTCTCCCGAATCTGTTCGTGCCCTGTTCGATCGCATCGCACCCGTTTATGATCCCCTCAACAACTGGCTCAGTTTGGGGCAGCACCGTATCTGGAAACAAATGGCGGTCAAGTGGAGCGGTGCCAAACCGGGCGATACTTGCATTGATGTGTGCTGTGGTAGCGGAGATTTGGCGCAGATG